>JANMKJ010000220.1:0-3894 GCA_031371945.1 Rhodobiaceae bacterium | reverse complement strand
TCGACGCCGACACCGTAAAGGGCATGAAAAAAGGCTCTGTAATTGTAGATGTAACCTGTGGTTATGGAGTTGGCTATTTACCCACTTTTGACAGATTGACTTGTCACGACACTCCATTTTACGAGCGCTTTGGCGTGCTCCATTGCAAAATTGATGCGATGCCCGCTTCGGTGCCATTAACAGCTGGAGCTGCTACAAGTCTAAACGTTGCCCCATACCTATTGGGCATATGTGAGCAAGTTATTTCAGGTGTACCAGACACGACGCTTAGTTCTGCAATCGTCACCCAAGATTTTAAGGTCGTTCACCCAGAAGTATTGAGACATGTCGAGATGGCGGGAATAATCTCACTATGAAAGAATGTAGTGGACAAATCGGTTACGCCCGACGTTCCCAATTCTATAGGGTGGAGTATGATGAAATCCGAGACATTCCATTCTTTCTGTCTTTCATAAATAAAGGCGTGACGACAGTCCTGGAAGCTCCCTGCGGTGCTGGAAGACTTACGATCGAACTCGCCAAAAAAGCAAAACATGTCACAGCAATAGACATTGAACCGCTGATGAAATCATCGTTGGAGAATTTCGCATTTGTGAACGGACTATCTCATAGGATTACTGCACTTCTAGGCGATATAGGCGAACTACACCTTGGTCAGAAATATGACCTTATCATTGTTCCAAGTGAGGCACTGCAACTATTCCCAAAAGGTCATGGGCGCAAGGTATATCGCTGTCTCGTTGAACACCTGAATCAGAATGGGAAGTTGATATTTGACTTAGCTACTTTTAATGAGCGTCAGTCTGGACAACCAAGCTATTTTGATCCACAGACTTACGGACGTGAATGGCACAGACAGTGGACCCGCTCGTTGCCTGAAAGTGGTAAACTAACAAGAAGTGTTCGTTTTACGAAGACACCCGCAAGTCATCACTTCGAATTCTTGTATCAACTTGAATCGGACAACAGTTCAACTGTTACATTTTCTGAAGAAATGATACTTTACTCGTACGAAATTGACTGGTTTTTCAGAGATATGCCGAAATGCATTAGTTCGATCAAAGTGCTTTCTTCATACGATGGCAGCGGAGAATTGGATTCCCCGTCCCGTTATATCATCGTCGTTCAAAAAGAAGGCATCGCTTTGCAATATGAAACACAACCAAGTTGAAACAACTTCAACAAACCTGCGGCCTGTAGAGCTTACTTTGCTATTCACCGGGCTCATTGCGGTGACATATGGGTTTGGCATCTATTTGTTTTCTACGCTACTTCCAGAAATGCTGAATACGTTGTCGTTCAGCTATAGCGAGGCCGGATTGATGATTGGGCTTCCCCAAGTTGGATTCCTGCTCGCCGCCCTTTCGAGTGGCTTCCTTGCGAGAAAAGTAGGTGCAAGCAGATTGATTCTTGGCTCAGTGGCAATTTGTTGCCTTGGCTTGTTTTCCATTGGGTTCGCTGGTAGTGCGCTAGTTGTAGGTATTCTACTCTTTATTCTCGGGACTGTTGCCGCATCTGTTTGGGTTCCAATGGCGGAAGTCGTTCAAAGGTACATTCCTAAGGAACATGAGGCAAAAGCACTTGGCCTCATGTCTTCGGGCACAGCCTATGGCGTTTTTTTCAATAGCTTGGCAATTCCCGCACTTCTACCCACGTATGGATGGAGAGCCCTATGGATAGCTTCAGCAATTATTGCCTTGGTATTTTCAATTTGGGCCTTAGTGCGTCTCGTTCATAATGAGCCAAATCCTGAATTGATGAAGGCAACGGAAGCTGCAGCGGCCAAAATCACTGCAACAACAAAGGACATCTTTCACCAACCCATCACTTTCATAATACTGGCAATGATGTTTCTTGCGGGAATTGCCTGCATGCCGACCCAAAATTACCTGGTTTCGTTTCTCCGGGATGACTTGGGCCATAGTTTGGTTGATGCAACTAGAGCTTGGTCAGCTATTGGCATCATAGGAATGGTAGGGGGAGTTGTGATGGGGACTGTTGCGGATCGGTTTTCAGTATACAAATCCCTGTTCACTACATTGCTTCTACTAGCCGTTTCGATTACGGTTTTCGTTGCAAAAATGGAACTAACTGCACTTTACGTAGCAGCAGCAATTTTTGGCTTGGCATTTAATGCTGTTTTTGGACTTATGCCGGCACTGGTGAGTGCAAACTTTCGAGAAGAATCCGCCACTGCGATTTTTGGTTTTGGAAACGTGATGTTGGGCTTGGGTTCTATGGCCGGAAACCTTCTCGGAGGCATTACAAAGGATTTGACGGCCTCATTTGACCTGATCCACTTGATTTCACTACTTGCGACATTTCTACTCCTGACGTTAGTATGGTTCGCAAGTAAAGCGAGCAAGACCGTTACCGCATGATGCCTCACCCAATCGAGTTTGACATGTACTACAGCTGCTAAGTCGGTTTGCATCGCGAACCTTGAACCCCGGTGGAAGCACCGGGGTTTTTCAATTTGTGCGCGCTTTATCTCAGGGGATGAGTGTGCGAAGCTTTAATTCATCCAACAGGAGCTGATATTATGTCTCAACTGTTCCTTCGATTTGCCAAAATTTCTGGGATTGCCTTCGGCCTGATCGTTGGCTCATCAGTGGCCCTGGCCCAAACGCTGGCGCTACCTGACACTCTCATTGGCGCTGCCAGTGATGCTGGCGAGAAACTGTTGATCGATGCGGACGCGCGCGAAGCCTACTTCCCGTTGGCCAGCAATTTTGTCACCCAGCAGAACCAGGCGTTCTGTGGCGTGGCCAGCATGGTCATGGTCCTGAATTCGATAGGCCTTCCTGCCCCTGCCGTACCTGCCTTTGACCCCTATCATACATTCACCCAGGACAATATACTCAACCCCGAGACCGAAAAGGTATTGCCGGTTGAAACAATCAAAAAGCAGGGCATTACAGTTGACCAGCTCGGCGGCCTGCTGGCGACCTACCCCTTGGCAGTGACCGTCAACCATGCGGCGGATTCGAGCGTCGACAAATTCCGCAGTGAGGCGCGTGCAGCTCTTGCAGCACCGGGAGGCTTCGTCGTGGTGAACTACCTCCGCAAAGCCATCGGCCAGGAAAAGGGTGGGCATATTTCACCGCTGGCGGCCTATGACGCAGAAGCTGACCGGTTTCTCATTTTGGATGTGGCCCGCTACAAATATCCGCCTGTATGGGTCAAAACGCCGGACCTGTTTGCTGCCATGAACACCCAGGATTCTGACAACGACAACAAGACCCGGGGTTACGTGCTGGTGGCGAAGAAGTAACGCGACCGCGTCACGTCCCACAGAAAGTCTGGTGTACTTCTTCCATAGCTGTAGGAGGCAAGGCGAATTCGGCATCCTCGGGTCTACTGCCAAAGGGCTGCGAAATGACGCTTACCAACCTGTGGAATGGCTTGAGGTCGCCGGCATGGGCAGCGCTGATGGCGAATTCGACACGGTGGTTACGTGGAATATAGGTGGGGTTGGTGGCGCGCATGGTTTCAACCTGGGTGGCATGATCTGATTTTTCCTCGGCCAAACGGTTGCGCCACGAGGCCTGCCATACATTTTCCGGGGTGGCTGGCAGTTCACTCAGTTGTGAAAAGAAATTCGTAAAGTCCGCCTCAGTATCAATCATGTGCTGCAATGTGCTGGCAATGAACGTGGCGTCGCCTTCCTTGCGATTCAGAATACCAAGTTTCACGAGCAGCCCTGCTTCGAATGCGGTTTCGAATGTGGGCATGAAGTTCTTAAGTTCATCTTGTGCCAGTTCAATGGCGCGTTCACGGGACTGGTCGATAAGGGGCAACATCGCCTCGGCAAGTCTGGTGAGATTCCACAGGGCGATGACGGGTTGCTTGTCCCAGGCGTAGCGGCCGTACTGATCAATGGAACTGAAAACC
>JANMKJ010000212.1:0-18156 GCA_031371945.1 Rhodobiaceae bacterium | reverse complement strand
CCAACGGCAATGTAGAGATCGGGGGCTACAACCTTGCCGGTTTGGCCCACCTGATAGTCATTGGGCACGTAGCCTGCATCAACAGCGGCACGCGATGCGCCGACGGCTGCCCCCAGCTGCTTGGCGACGGCTTCAAGCATCTTGAAATTTTCGCCGTTCTGCATGCCACGACCGCCGGAGACGATGACCTTGGCCGAAGTGAGCTCGGGTCGATCCGACTTGGTGAGGTTTTCGCTTTGATAGGTGGACAGGCCGGGATCAGCCACGGCATTCACCTTTTCAATGGGCGCTGATCCTGCTTCACCGGTCGCCGCGAAAGACGCGGTGCGTACGGTGATGACTTTCTTGGCATCAGTTGACTGGACGGTTTGCACGGCGTTTCCGGCATAGATCAAACGCACGAAGGTGTCAGCGGATTTCACTTCAGAGATGTCTGATACCTGCATCACGTCGAGCAGCGCTGCAACGCGAGGCATGAAGTTCTTGCCATTGGTTGTGGCGGCTGCAACGAGATGGTCATAGGCACCTGCGAGGCCCACGATCACGGCGGCCATGGGTTCAGCCAGGGGGCGTTCAAGCGAGGCGCTTTCGGCATGCAGAACTTTCTTGACACCGGTCAGCTTGGACGCTTGTGCCGCAGCGGCAGCGGCATTGTTGCCCGCTACCAGCACATGCACATCACCACCCATTTGCAATGCGGCGGTCAGCGCCTTGTGGGTTGCATCCTTGAGTGATGCGTTGTCGTGTTCGGCAATGAGAAGTACGGCCATGGTTATACTGCTCCTGCTTCTTTGAGTTTGGCGACCAATTCGCCCACGGATTTTACCTTCACACCTGCAAGCCGCTTGGGAGGCTCAACGGTGTTGACGACTTTCAGCCTAGGCTTCACGTCGGCACCGTAGTCGGCAGGGGTCTTTTCCTCCAACGGTTTTTTCTTGGCCTTCATGATGTTGGGCAGTGAGGCATAACGCGGCTGGTTCAAACGCAGGTCGGTGGTGACGATGAGTGGCATCTTCACCTTGAGGGTTTGCAGGCCACCATCAATCTCGCGGGTGATGAGGGCTTCACCGGCACCAGGCTCAAGCTTGGAGCAGGCGGTGGCCTGGGCCCAGCCCAAAAGGGCGGACAGCATCTGGCCTGTCTGGTTGCAGTCGTCGTCGATGGCCTGCTTGCCAAGGATGACGATGTCGGGCTTTTCAGCCTCGACAATGCCCTTCAGAATCTTGGCCACGCCCAAGGGCTCGACATACTCGTCGACCTTAACCAGGATGGCACGGTCAGCACCCATGGCCAAGGCGGTGCGCAGGGTTTCCTGGGACTGCTGGGGGCCAATGGTGACGGCTACGACTTCAGTTGCCTTTCCGGACTCTTTCAGGCGTACCGCTTCTTCAACGCCGATTTCATCGAAGGGGTTCATCGACATCTTGACGTTGGCAAGCTCAACGCCCGAACCATCAGCCTTGACGCGAATTTTCACGTTGTAGTCTACAACCCGTTTAACGGCGACCAAGACCTTCATTGCAACCCTCATTTGAAATTTGCGCGGAACCTAGTGAACAGGTGGTTTCAAGTCAATTCTGTCCCCGACATGGGACATCCCATTGCGACGCCTTGCCTCATCCGGCGGTGCGGATCAACAGTCTTGACCTTAATATCAGGGTAATCAACATGCCTGCCAGGAAACCGCCGATATGGGCCCAAAACGCCACCTCCTGGTCGCTTCCCTGTTCGGCCGTGTAGATGCTGAAGAGTTGCAGCAGGAACCAGCCGCTCAACACCCAAACCGCCGAAATGCGAAGCGGTATGCGATAGAACAGCAGGATCCAGATCCGCGCCTTGGGAAAGAGAATGACATAGGCCCCGATCACGCCAGAGACAGCGCCAGAAGCCCCGATCAGGGGCGCAAACGAGTCCGGGGCCATGGCAACATGAGCTGCAGCCCCGGCCATGCCACACAGCAAATAAAACAGGGCGAAGGCAAAATAGCCGAATGCATCCTCGACATTGTCGGCGAATACCCAGAGAAACAGCATGTTGGAAATGAGGTGAATCCAGCTGGCATGGAGAAACATATAGGTAATGAACGTCAGGGGCTCAGGAATTGGGCTGTAGGGAATGTTTTGCGACATGTGGGTGATGTCTGACGGGATCACGCCAAAACTGGTGGCAACATTTGCAAGGTCGACGTCCGATTGAAATGCACCAGTCGTGAGGAAAATGACGACATTGGCGACAATGATGCTCAACGTTACAAACTGGAAGCGAATGACTTTCAGGGGTGTATCGTCATGCAAGGGCACGAACATTAGCGGGTGTTTCCTGGCACCCAGAGAATATCGCCAGTGGTTTTGGCGTTGACCCAGCGACTGGCCACGAACAAAAAATCGCTCAGACGGTTGATGTAAGCCAGGGCGGCGTCGTTCACATGCTCGCCGTCAATGGACTTGAGTTCAACAATCAATCGCTCGGCCCTGCGGCAGACGGTGCGCGATACATGCAGATGGGCGGCGGCTGCGTGTCCGCCGGGGAGCACAAAAGATCGCAAGGGGCTCAGTTCGGCATTGAGCTGGTCAATTTCAGTTTCCAGCCTGCCGCATTGGGTGGGCAGAATGCGCAGCGGTTCATAAGCCAGCTTCTCGCCTGATTCTGGCACACAAAGATCAGCCCCCAAATCAAACAACTCATTCTGAATGCGCGCCAGCATGGCGTCGAGCAGGTCGAGCCCGTTTGCGCTTGTGTGAAGCCTGACGACGCCCAGGGTGGCGTTGGTCTCATCCACCGTTCCATAGGCCTGGATGCGAAGGTGCGCCTTGGACAGGCGCTGGCCTGAGCCCAGGGCCGTTTCGCCGGTATCACCGGTACGGGTATAAATGCGGTTGAGTACGACCATGGCCTTGGCGTAGCGCGAACCTCAGTGAAATTCTACTCGTTTCTTAAAATAGGTGCGGGCTTTGCGGCAAGAGCGCGCCAGGTGACGGCAAGGCCTGCGGCAATGGTCAAGACCATGGCAAGAATGGCGGTTGTGATGGCGACCAGCGGTGAGAAGTGCCATTGCATTTCCAGGATCCAGGTGGCCAGGAACCAGGATCCGAGCGCACCTACGGCAATTCCAAACAGCGCGGAGGCCAGCCCCAGTACGGCGTATTCGATGGTGAAGGCACTCATGAGCTGGGCCCGCGAAGCGCCGTAGGTCTTGAGCACCACGGCTTCATAGGTGCGGCTGGAGAGGCCCGCCGCGAGGGCTCCGGCAAGCACCAGAACGCCGGTGAGCAGTGTCAATGCATTGGCACCGCGAATGGCGGCCAGCATCTTGCTCAGGAGATCTCCAATGGTGGCAAGGGCCTCTTTCACCCGAACGGCGGTGACCGATGGAAACTCGCGGGCCATGCCATTGAGCAATTCTGCCTCGTCTCCACCATTCATCTCAACTGTTACGACATGGCTGTGGGGTGCCGACTTCAGGGTGTTGGGCGAAAACACCATGACGAAATTGATGCCCATGCTGCGCCAGTTTACCTTGCGGAAATTATGGACCTCGGCGGTCACGTCACGGCCCAGAACATTCACGGTGATCGTATCGCCGATCTTGAGGCCAATGTCATGGGCAACCTCATCGACAAAGGAAACAAGAGGCGGACCGTCGTAGTCCTTGTCCCACCATTGCCCCTCTACGAGTTCCGATCCCTCGGGCAGGCTATCGGCATAGGTCAGCCCACGGTCGCCACGCAGGGCCCAGCCGCCATCGCCCTGGGTTTTGACTTTCTCAACCGGCGTATCACCAATTTTTGCAATGCGGCCACGCAGCATTGGGGCAGTTTCCACGGTCGTAACGCCCACATATTTTTTAATTGCCGACGTAAATTTTGGCAGGTCTTCGTTTCTGACATCGAGGAAGAAAAACGCAGGGGCGCGCTCAGGGATTCCGGCCCGCAATTCCCTGGTGATGGTTTGGTCGGTCAGGGCGAGCGTCACGAACAGGGTGAGGCCGAGGCCCAGCGCCAGGATAACCGAAACTGCAGACGAGCCCGGGCGATAGAGATTTGAAATGGCATATCGCCAGATGGCGGAGTTGGGTTTTGGTGATCGTCGCGCCAGTGCGATGATGGCATAGGCCAAGCCCAACAGGATGACAAAACTTCCCAGCAGTCCAGCGAGGTAGTAGGCCGTCAGGCGCTGGTTTTGAAAACTTGCGAAAATCAATGCGGCAACCAGTGCAAGGGATAATGCAATGCTGGCAAGATAGGGCCAGCGTGGCAGGCCGCCCACAGAAAGAATACGGTGGCGGAAAAGGGCGGAAGCCGGAACCTGCTGGGTGCGCGCCAATGGCCAGATCGAAAACGCCAAGGTAACCAGAAAACCCAGGGCAGCGGTGAGCAAAAGGGGCGCATATTCGACTTGCGAAGTAAGGGGTAGTGGCAGAATGCTTGCGAGGAATGTGTGGGAGAAATATGGCGTTACCGCTCCGGCCGCCATGCCCATGACAATGCCGAGTACCGCCACGAGCAATATTTCCGTGAGGTAAATTCCAAATACATCGCGTGACGATGCGCCAAGACATTTCAGCGTTGCGATTGTGGCGATGCGGCTGTCCACGAATGCCGCAACGGCGTTGGCGATGCCCGCGCCGCCGACGATGAGCGAGGTGAGTCCCACCAGGGTGAGGAAGTAAGACAACCTGTCAACGAAATTTGCGGTGCCCTGGGCTGCCTTGTCCCGTGATTTGATTTGCCAGCCGGCGTCTGGAAAATCTGCTTTTGCCTGTTTGACAAAATCCTGGACGGCCTTGAGGCTTTGGTCAGCTTGCAGGTTTACGCGGTAATGGTAAGTCACAAGGCTGCCGGGCTGGATAAGGGCGGTCGCCTTCAATGCGTCTTCGTTCATCAGCACGCGCGGACCCAGAATGAAACCATCGGAAATGCGATCTGGTTCTGTGGTGATGACGCCGCGCACGGCTACGTCCAAACTGCCTATCTTGATTGTGTCGCCGCGCTTGATATTAAGCCTCCCCAACAGGAGGGGGTCTACGGCCACACCAAAAATTCCGTTTTGCTGAGATGTCGCTTCATCAAGGGCCAGTCCTTCTTCAAGTACCACTTTGCCATTCAATGGGTATAATGGGTCGGTTGCCTTGATTTCCACCAGTGTTGTGGCGTCTGGTGCCACGGCCATGGCGCGCAGTGTTGCCGCTTTGCTGACCACGCCCCTGCTGGCGATGAATGCCAATTCCCCTGCAGTTGCCTGCCGGTGAATGAGCGAGAATTCCACATCGCCACCGAGCAACACCTGGCCCTGTTCGTTGAGGCCCCGTTCAATGGACGCGGACAGGGACCCTATCATGGCAATGGCCGACGTGCCGAGCATCAGGCAAGTAAGGAATATCCAGAAACCTTGCAGGCCGGAACGCAGGTCACGGGCAGCGAAGCGAAACCACAGGCCAAAATTCATGGGGCATTGCCGGAAATGATTTTGCCATCGCGGACTTCGGCAATGCGGTCGCAACGCTTGGCCAGGGTGCTGTCATGGGTGATGAGGAGCAGCGTAGCACCTTCCTGCTGCTTCAGCTCAAACAGGAGTTTTATGATCTGTTCACCGGTTTCCTGGTCGAGATTGCCCGTAGGCTCATCGGCCAGCAGAATGTTGGCACCCGCGGCAAGCGCCCGGGCAATGGCTACACGCTGCTGTTCGCCGCCGGAGAGCTGGCCGGGATAATGGCTGAGACGATGCGACAATCCCACGCGACCAAGTTTTTCCGCGGCATTCTGCATGGCATTGGGAACGCCACGGAATTCAAGCGGTACGGCAACATTCTCGAGCGCTGTCATGGTTGGGATGAGGTGGAAGGATTGGAAAATGATGCCGATATGATCACGCCTGAATGTGGCGAGTGCATTTTCGTTTTTTCCAGCCAGTGAAACACCCGCGACTGTGACTGCGCCCGTTGTTGCGCGTTCCAGTCCAGCGATGAGCATGAGAAGCGAGGTTTTTCCGGAGCCTGATGGCCCGACGATGCCCAAGGCCTCCCCGGCGTTTACGAGCAGGTCGACACCGCGGAGAATTTCAACAAGGCCTGCGCGGCTGGGAAGGTTAAGGGTTACGTCTTTCAGGTCAATTGCAGGCTGGGTCATGGCCTTACACATGGGAGATGGACCCTGATTTGTCGAGTAACGAGAGCTTGAGAAATACGGGCTTAACACTTATCTGTTCACCATGCTTAAAATTCCGGCATTTATCCTTTCGGTATTTCTCGTTTGCGGTGTGGCTTTTGGCAGGCCCGCCACGCTGCTCATTTTGGGAGACAGTTTGACAGCGGGCTACGGTCTGAACGCCACCGAGGCATTTCCGGTAAAGCTCGAGGCAGCGCTTTCGGCTAAATTTCCTGGATCGAAAATTCTCAATGGAGGAGTTTCTGGTGACACGGCGAGCGCTGGTCTTGCGCGTCTGGACTGGGCGCTGACCGATGAGGTCACGGGATTGATTGTTGAGCTTGGCGCCAATGATGCCTTACGTGGTTTGGCCGTTGAACAGACCGAAGCCGCGCTGGATCAAATACTGGCAAAAGCCAAGGCCAAAAATTTGCCGGTGTTGCTGCTCGGCATGAAAGCGCCGCCCAATCTTGGACCGGATTATGTAGCGGCGTTTGATGGGCTTTATCCTCGGCTTGCCAAAAAATATGATGTCCTGCTCTACCCGTTTTTTCTGGACGGTGTGGCAGCTGATGCCGCACTTAACCAGGCTGATGGCATCCACCCCAATGCAAAAGGTGTCGATATCATCGTTGCAAAACTCCTCCCCAGGGTTGAGGAACTTCTCGCAAAATAGAGCTTGGCAATTTCCCGAATCACATTACCTTAAGTGGTGCGTTCCGAGTCACCCTTTGAAATTGAGGATGTCCGCCATGCCCAGACTGTTTACCGGCGTTGAAATTCCCGCCGATGTTTCCTTTGATCTTGCATTCATGAAGGGTGGCGTAATTGGAGCCCGCTGGATAGACCGCGAGTCTTTCCATATTACCTTGCGTTTTATCGGCGACATTGACAGTGGGCTGGCGCGTGAAATCGCCTATGAGCTTGATGGGGTGGAAGCGCGACCTTTTTCATTGCGACTCAAGGGTGTTGACGTGATGGGAGGGAACAAGCCCCATACGCTGTATTCGCCCATTGAAGAAAGCGCTGAATTGCGCCGGCTGCAATCCATCCACGAACGCATTGCCCAGGTTTTGGGTTTGCCGGCGGACCAGCGCAAGTTTGTGCCCCATGTAACGCTGGCACGGCTCAAGGAGCCAGACCTGCAGAGTCTTGAAAGATTTGTAGTGTCCCATAGCCTGTATCGGAGTAGGGTGTTCGAAGTGAGCCGATTTGTTTTGTTTTCATCGCGGCCTTCGCGCGGGGGTGGTCCTTATGCTGTGGAAGAATCCTATGATTTGCAGTCCTTGCAATGAGTGAGAGCGTATTGGTGGGAACCGCCCGGGCCAAGGTCCTGGCCGAGCTTGAGGGCTGGTCTGAGGCCAAGGGCCGTGATGCCATTACCAAAACCTTCCAGTTCAAGTCCTTCAGCCAGGCCTGGGGGTGGATGAACCGGGTTGCCCTGGTTGCGGAGAAGATGGACCACCATCCGGAGTGGCTCAATGTATATGGCAGGGTGGAAGTTACACTTTCCACCCATACGGCGGGGGGCGTGACCGAAAAAGACATTGCGCTGGCGCGAAAGATGGAAGCGTTTTCGCGTTAATATTCTTATGGTTCGGTAGCTTGACGTGCAGGGGTGCCCACCCCATATTCTGGGCAATATGTTTTTTGGAGGAAAACTCAATGGCCGACACGAGATTTACTACCCAGACAGGCTCTCAGGTCCAGATTGACCAGGGCCTTCGCAGCTATATGCTGCGGGTTTACAACTATATGGGCGCAGGCCTCGCAATTACAGGCGCTGCCGCCTACGGGACTTTCCATGCTGCGGTGGATGCTTCCGGTGCCCTGACCCCCTTTGGCAACACCATTTTTGTCAGCCCGCTGAAATGGGCCTTGATCCTGGCACCCCTCGCCCTGGTCATGCTGCTATCGTTCCGCATTGATAAAATGAGCGTTTCTGCTGCCCAAGCGACGTTTTGGGCCTATGCCGCTCTGGTTGGCGTGAGCTTTGGCTCGCTTGGCCTTATCTACACCGCCGGCAGCATTGCCCAGGTGTTCTTTATTACAGCCGGAGCCTTTGGTGCCTTAAGCCTTTATGGCTACACGACAAAACGTGATTTGTCGGGCTTGGGCTCGTTCCTGTTCATGGGCCTCATCGGCCTGATCATTGCTTCGCTGGTTAACCTTTATTTCCAGAGCGGCATGATGAGCCTGGTGCTTTCCGCCATCAGCGTGCTGATTTTCACGGGCCTTACCGCCTATGATACCCAGCAGATCAAGGAAGTGTATTACGAGGCAGACGACGTGGCCACGATGGGCCGCAAGGCCATCATGGGTGCGCTTCGCCTGTATCTGGACTTCATCAACCTGTTCCTGTCGTTGCTGCGCCTGTTTGGCAACCGTAACTAGGATTGGTCCTGGCCTACAAGCCCCGGGAGGAAACTTCCGGGGCTTTTTTTATGGCGTGGCAAGCCGCGGCTTTTTGATCAGCACCGACAATACCTGTGCGAGGTCATGGCCGCGCTTGAGAATAAGGCCGCCCTGGGCCACTACCGCGTAGATGCCTTGCTTGCGGGCCAGGGCTGGGTTTTTCACGATGCGGTAGAGCGGTACTTCGCTGGCACGGCGGAAAATGGAAAACGTTGCAAGCTCGCTGCCGAAATCCATGGCGTAGTCACGCCACTCGCCCTGGGCCACATATTTTCCGTAGAGATTGAGAATAAGATTGAGCTCTTTGCGGTCAAAGGAAATTTGCGGAGCAACGCCCGCCCATTGACTGGCCATGCCGCGCTCCATTGCTGAACGCGGGAATTGAATTATGGGTTCCCTCTCACTCAACTGTCGGCACTCCTGTCACGGCGGGAATGATGAACCCTGTCCGTCTATTTGGCAAGCGGTCCGATAAGGTCCCATTTGTTGCCGAAGGCATCGCGGAACACCGCCACCTTTCCATAGGGTTCAGTGCGAGGGTCTTCGAGGAAGTCGATTCCGGCTGATTTGAACCTGGCGTGGTCGCGATCAAAATCATCGGTCCGGAGAATGAGGAATACCCGTCCCCCCGCCTGTTGACCTATGGCTGCCAGCTGTTCCGGCGAATCAGCCTGTGCCAGCAGCAGACCAGTTTCCGAAGCGCCTTGCGGCCTTATCACAACCCAGCGTTTGGTGGACGAAAGTACTACATCTTCAACCAGCTGAAATCCCAGCTTTTGCACATAGAATGTAATGGCGTCGTCATAATCAGGGACAATAAGGGTGAGGCTTGAGATGTGTTGCGTCATTGGTTTCCAGTCAGCGATTTCCGATCGAAGTTTAGTGTTAGCTGAAGATTTCGCAGTTTTGCCGCAATTAGATCAATCCTTCGACACGATGGGGGTAAATATTTCAATCGTTGCCTCTAAGCCCGGCTGGAGTTGAGTATCGGAAATCTCAGCCCCCCAGCCCCTCCGGAACTTTTATCTGGCCGGGCCCCCATCTTATGGTTTGTTTGTAAGATGTACCTTGCGTAAAATTTGCGGCCGGCTTGTCCGGCCGTTTTTTTGTGCCCGGGGTTGACCGCAGCCGCCTTAACCCCGATATCGCAGGTTCAACATTGAGGGCGACCATGGCGAAATCGGCAAAAAAATCTTCGGCACAAAAATCAGCATCACAACCCCACGAATTCCAGGCCGAGGTGGCCAAGCTTTTGCAGCTCATGGTGCATTCCGTCTATTCGGACCGGGACGTGTTCCTGCGCGAGCTCATTTCCAACGGGGCGGACGCTCTCGACAAGCTGCGCTATGAGGCCATTGCAACTCCGGCACTTCTCGAGGACCAGCCCACCCTCAACATCGTGATTACGCCCGACAAGTCCGCCAAGACCTTGACCATTGCCGACAGCGGCATTGGCATGAGCGAAGCCGAGCTCACGGAAAACCTCGGCACCATTGCCAAATCCGGCACCCAGGCCTTCGTCGAAAAGGCTGGCCAGGGGGTCAATCTTATTGGGCAGTTTGGCGTTGGCTTCTATTCCGCTTTTATCGTGGCCTCACGCGTTGAGGTCACGTCGCGGAAAGCTGGAACGGAGGAGGCATTCATGTGGGCTTCGGAAGGGGCCGGAACGTTCACTGTCACGCCAGCAGAGAAGCCATTGCGCGGCACGTCAATCGTCTTGCATCTCAAGGATGATGCCGTTGAGTTTTTGGAGGGCTGGAAGATAGAGCAGGTGGTGCGGGCCTATTCTGATCACATTGGCCACGCAATCCTGCTCACGAATGACGAGGGTGCTTCACAAATCAATTCTGCCAACGCCATCTGGACCCGCGCCAAGGCCGATGTCACTGCGGAGCAGCACAAGGAATTCTTCGGTCACATCTCAGGCAGTTACTCGGATCCTGCAATCACCATCCACTACCGCGCCGAGGGGCGGCATGAATATACCGTTCTGCTTTATGTTCCGGGAGAGCGGCCGTTCGACCTCTACGACCCGGAACGCAAGGGTCGGCAAAAACTCTATGTGAAGCGGGTTTACATTGCCGATGATGCCAACCTGCTGCCCGCCTATTTGCGGTTCGTGCGCGGCATCATTGATTCTGAAGACATGCCGCTCAATCTTTCGCGGGAAATGCTGCAGGACAATCCGCAGGTGGCCGCCATTCGCAAGGCCGTTACCAACAGGGTGCTGGCAGAGCTCAAGAAGTGTTCTGAAAACGATTCCGCTACCTTCGCCAAGGTGTGGGATGTGTTTGGGCCGGTTATCAAGGAAGGGCTTTACGAGGATTTTGAGCACCGGGAGCAGCTGTTTGAGTTTGCCAGTTTCAAATCAACTAAGTCGGATGCGGTGAAGCTGAAAGACTATGTTGCAGGTCTGAAGGAAAACCAGACCGCGATCTACTACCTCGCTGGCGACGATGCAGTGAAAGCTGCAGCCAGCCCGCAGCTTGAGGGTTACAGGGCCCGTGATATTGAGGTGTTGCTGTTCACGGACCCCGTCGATTCCTTCTGGGTGCGCACCGCCATGGGATTTGACGGCAAGCCGTTCAAATCCGTGACGCAGGGCGCAGCTGATCTCGACCTCATTCCATTGAAGGACGTACCGCCAAAGGACGAGAAGGTCGAGGCTGCGACAGCCACGCTCATCGTGGCGATGAAGCAGGCATTGGGCGACAAGGTGAAGGATGTGCGCAATTCAAAGCGGTTGACTGACAGTGCCGTGTGCCTGGTGGCGGATGGCGAATTGGACCGCACGCTGGAAAAACTGCTGTCGCGCCAGAAGGATTCGGGCGTCAATGTAAGTGCGCCGGTGCTGGAAATAAATGCCAGCCACCCCCTGATCATTGCGCTGGAGAAAGCAGCGGAAAAAGCCGGTGATGACTTTGCCGATGCGGCCCAGTTGCTGCTCGATCAGGCGCATGTCCTGGAAGGTGAACCGCTGGCAGACCCTGCGGGCTTTGCGCGGAGAATGTCGTCCGTCATGACCAGGCTGTTCACGTCCTGATGTGACACAGCTGCAACAGTGGAGTTGTATTTGTGATCTGGCCTTTCCAGATTCATCGGGTGTGGCTAGTAAACTCTACATCTGTAACTGAATTGGAGATCATCATGACAAGGACATTTTCGCGAGGTTGATCCCCTGGGCTAACGAAGCTTAGGGCTCGTTAGTTCGCGTTACGTGCACCAGAGGTGCTTCCCCCAACGTTTTCATTTTAATTGTCAGGTTATGCATGTCGCGCATTTGCGCGTGCTCAACCGTGACTCGTTTCGCGCGCGACACTGTCGCGTTTGGCGATGGAGAGACTTATGTTTTCGCTTAAATTGAACCTGCTGTTTGCAGGCTGGAAAGATGCAAAAGAAATTGCCCGGAAATTCAACCGGCCGCGGCAATCCGAACTAGACCCACGGGAACTGCATAGAATGAGGAGTGAGCTTCACGTTGCACGCGAGCAGGCGAGGCTGATGAGTGTCATCTACCGCAACCGGATACTCTAGCCGATGCTGAACAATCCGTTGAAAACCTCAAGCGGCGTGTTGGCGCCACAAACAATGACGCCAACACGTTCGCCTGCCTGTGGCCTGTAGGCCCCTGAGAGCAGGGCTGCAAATGCGGCTGCTCCACCGGGCTCGGTGACGATTTGCGTCGTGGTCCAAAGGTAGCGCTGGGCAGCTTTGATATCGTCATCCTCAATCAGGACGACGCTTGCCACGTGGTTTTGTGCAATGGGGAACATCAGCGTGCCAGCGGAGCTTGCGCCCAGACTATCGGCTGCTAGCCCTGAGGGTCTGATGGTGACGGGTGCGTTGGCCTGCAAGGCCGCGTGTAACGCATTGCAGGTTCTGGGCTCGACGCCCACCACTTTGACGCTTGATCCGTACCAACTGGCGACACCGCCGATAAGGCCGCCACCTCCCACCGCCACAAGAAGTGTATCAAGTCTGGGGTTCTGCTGCTCCAGTTCGTGGCCAAGGGTGGCCTGACCCACAAGGGTCGCCTCAGTATTGTAGGCGTGAACATTGACGGCACCGCTCGTCTCGACGAAGGCCTGGCAAAGTCCGACGGCTTCCTGATAATTGGCGCCCTCCTGTATGACAGTTGCGCCATAGCCTGTAATCCTTGCGACTTTGGCAGGGGATGAAATTCGCGGCACGAAAATGTGGGCGGGAAGGTTCAAGATCTGGGCCGCGTAGGCCACAGCCGCGCCATGGTTGCCGCCGGACGCTGCGGCTATTCCTGCTTTTGGAATTTTCGCTCCCACAAGGTTGTTGAATGCGCCCCGAGGCTTGAAACTGCCGCTATGCTGGAACAGTTCGAGTTTCAGGCATACCGGCATATCCACTCCGGGCACAACAACATCCATGACCGGCGTCTTGCGGATGTAGGGCGCAATGCGAACTGCGGCACTGACAATGGCGTCGCGATCAATGGTCATGCAGGGCTCCTACAACATCCAGCCAGGATTGCCCCACACTACGCACAATGGCTTGCTCAACAAGGGCCGACGACAGACTCAACGCCTGGGCCGGGGCATAGCCATTCAGGCGGCAGGCAAGGTAAAGACCTGCAAGGAAATCACCGGTGCCATTGGGCACAGAGGGTTTCAGGCGGGTAATGACTTCGGCTGACTCCGTTCCCCAGATCGCCAGCGTTGCAATGGTTTCACCATCAACGGGAATGGATGTGGCCAACACCTCTTCGCACGCCAATGTGCTGGCAGCGGCAATCGCTTGTGTCCTGCTGCTCACGATTTGGCCGGAGAGCCACGAGAGTTCGAAGCGGTTTGGCGTGACGCCCGTGGCCAATGGCACAAGCTCATCCCTGATGGCGGCGGCGACGTCAACGGGAACATAAAGTGCATCCGCGTCACCCAGTACCGGGTCCACCAGAACGAAGAGGTCGGGGTTGGACTGCTTCATATGCCGGATGTGAGATGCCACGACGCTGACCTGTGCGGCATCGGCAAAATAGCCAGTCATAACGCCCATGCAGTCCTGCAACGATTCCAGTTCCTCCAGCTTGGCAAGGATGGCGGCAATTTCCGCTGCCGGAACCCGCATCCCAGCGGGCTTGCCGTGGCCTGGATGATTGGACAGGATGATGGTGGGAACCTGCAGCACGGTAAAGCCCGCGGCGTGCAGTGCAGGTACGGCTGCCGTATTGCCCACGGGGCCAAAAGCGACCTGCGAAGATATGCTCAGCACCTGGCGCGCCATCAAATGACGTTTTTTTCAAAGAGCGGCTGCCTGCGGGCGATGCGGTCATAGCCAAAGCGCGTGAGATCAATGGTGCGAAACGTGCCGTGCATGATGAGTTCCGCAATGGCGTTTCCCGCAGCGGGTCCCTGCTGCAAACCGTGACCTGAAAACCCGTTGGCGAAATAGAAGTTCTTCAACTCGGGATGGGCGCCGAGCACGGCATTTTGATCGAGAGCGTTGTAATCATACTGTCCAACCCAGGCATTGACGACCTTGATGGTTTCAAACTGCGGAACGCGGTCCGCCAAAATCGGCCAGATACGATCATCAAAGAAACTGTAGTCCACTTCCCAATTCATGTCGGCGGGTTCTTCGTGCTCTTCCGGAGAGAGGCCCGTCAGGAAATTGCGGCCTTCGGGACGAAAATAGACTCCGGCTGGCTCAACGGTGAGCGGTGCTGCATGAAGTGCCTGGGAAGCGGCAGGGCAATCCAGCAAGTAAACGTAACGCTTGCGCGGCTCGACGGGCAAGGCAATGCCTGCCATGCCTGCCACCTGGCCAGCCGCAGTGCCTGCGGCGTTGACGAGGTGTGAACAATTGAGAATACTGCCGTCGGTCAGAGTAATTGAAGCGGCATTCCGCGCGATTGACTTTGCTTCCTGGGGAATGATTTTGACACCCATGGCGACGGCAGCCTTGCGCAGCAGCGTCATGAGCGAGTAGGGGTCAACCCAACCCTCGCCGGACAGGCCAAAGCAGCCCGCCGCCACGCCCTCACCGTTCAACCAGGAAAACCTGGCGGTAAGGTCGGCACCCTTGAGGATGACGTTGTCGGCACCATTGGCCATCTGGGTGCGATGATTTTCCTCAAGAATGGCAAGGCCGGATTCAGAGGCCATGATGAGGTAGCCGTTTTCGTGGAAGCCCACATCGGCGTCGGGGCCAAATTCCTGCTTGAGGTTTCGGACAAGCTTCAGGCCAAATTTGGAGAGTTCAATATTTTCCGGCGTTGAAAACTGTTGGCGAATGCCACCCAATGAACGCCCGGTACAGCCAAATTGATAGGTGGTATCCTTCTCGACAATGCTGACGGACCCGGCAAAGCCATTTTTCTTGAGGTAATAGGCAACGGCACTGCCAACTACGCCGCCCCCGATGATTGCTACGTCTACACTTTCATGATCCATGGCGGCAGTTTGCCCAATCTCAATTCGCCGGACAAGGTCTGTCAAAGCATGGCTTCACTTATTTTCTCCAAGAAGCTAGGAATGGTCCATGACGATCAGACCCCGACGCAGTGTCCTCTATATGCCTGGTGCCAATGAGCGGGCTTTGGAAAAGGCCAAATCCATAGCGGCCGATGCCCTGATTTTGGATCTCGAGGATTCCGTAGCACCTGAGGCCAAGGATGAGGCGCGGGAAAGGGTGGCGGCGGCTGTGACGTCCGGTGGCTATGGCAGGCGTGAATTGGTGGTGCGCATCAACGGTCTCGATACACCTTGGTGGCATGATGACATCACAATGGCGGCCCGCGTTTCACCGCACGGGCTGCTGGTTCCCAAGGTTGAAACGCCGGAAGATATTGCAACGGTTGCCGGGATCTTTTCCAGAGCGGGAGGATCTGGCGTCACGCAAATCTGGGTGATGATTGAAAATCCCCTCGCCGTATTGAACGCCAGGAACCTTGCTGCTGCCAAACCGGCCTGTTTTGTACTTGGCACCAATGATCTCATCAAGGAAACACGGGCTTCGGCAGAAGCTTCGCGGCTTGGCTTGCTCACCTGGCTTTCAACGGTGGTGCTTGCGGCGCGGGCCTACGGCGTCGATGTGGTTGACGGCGTCTATAATGATTTCAAGGACGAGGCGGGCTTCAGGGCCGAATGTGAGCAGGGCAGGCTGTTGGGCATGGATGGCAAGACGCTCATTCACCCGTCCCAGGTGGCAATCTGCAATGAAATGTTTTCGCCTGCCCCGGCAGATGTCGCATGGGCCCACCGGATTATCGCCAACTATGCCTTGCCTGAAAATGCGGGGAAAGGTGTCATCACCATTGAGGGCCGCATGGTCGAACGACTGCATTTGAGCATGGCGGAACGGCTTGTGGCCCTTGTCGAGGCCATTTCCCATGCATAAATCGGATTCGGGAAATTTTTTTGAAGACTTCACACTGGGGCAGCAATTTATCCATGCCACACCGCGCACGCTGACGTCCGGTGACCAGGCGCTTTATGCGGCACTTTACGGATCGCGCTTTGCCCTGCAAAGTTCCGATGAGTTTGCACGCAATGCCGGGTTCAAACAGTCACCGCTCGACGACCTGCTGGTATTTCATGTGGTGTTTGGAAAGACCGTGCCAGACATTTCGCTCAATGCGGTGGCAAATCTGGGCTATGCGGAATGCGCATTCCTGAAGGAGGTTTATCCGCAGGATACGCTGTCGGCGCAATCAGAAATCATTGGTCTCAAGGAAAATTCGAACGGTAAAACCGGCACGGTTTATGTGAGGTCACGCGGGTTCAATCAGCGCGGCGAAGTGGTATTGAGCTTTATACGCTGGGTCATGGTGCGCAAGCGAGATGAGGCATCACCCCCACCCAAGGCGACGGTTCCCCAGCTTGCTGACGTTGCGGCTCTGGATAGCAGTTTTACTGTGAAGCAGTGGGATTTTGCCCTGTCAGGCTCGCCATACCGGTTTGACGATTATGCCATTGGCGAAAAAATTGATCACGTGGACGGCATGACGGTTGAAGAGGCGGAACACCAGCTGGCAACGCGGCTTTACCAGAATCCGGCGCGGGTCCATTTCAACCAGTTTTCTGAATCGACCGGGCGCTTTGGACGACGCTTGATCTATGGCGGCCACGTAATTTCAACGGCGCGGGCGCTCAGCTTCAATGGTCTTGCCAATGCCTGCAAAATAGCAGCCATCAATGGCGGGCGACACGTGGCGCCGTTGTTTGCCGGGCAAACGGTATTTGCCTATTCTGAAATCATTGGCAGGCAAGTGCATGGTGATGTGGGAGCGCTGCGCATTGTGACCCGTGCGACGCGGGACCTGCCCTGTGCTGAGTATCCCAAAGAAGATGCCACGGCCGAAAGGCCTGGCGTTATTCTGGAACTCGACTATTGGGCCTTCCTGCCGCGCTAGATGGCGCCTGCATCCATAAGGTACAGCAGAATGGAGATCGTGATGGCGGCAAGTCCGGTGCCAAGGGCAATGGCAGCAGAGACGGCAGCAACCGATTCCTCATTGCGGTGGGCGAAGAGAAAGGCGTTGGCACCGGTTGGCATGGCGGCGAGAAGAATGGCAATCTTGGCCCAGAACGGCGGAATTGAGATAACGTAACGGGCGAGCAGAAACACCAGGGCGGGCATGAGCACCATTTTCATGACAATCAGAACCGCCATGCCGCTCCACTGGCCGCGCAAGGAATAGGTCGACAGGGAAAGGCCAAGCGCAAAAAGTGCGGTGGGAATGCTGGCGTCTGACAGCATGGCAAGCATACGGTCGACGACGGGATGAAGGCCAAGGCCAGTTGGGGCCCAGATGGCGGCGGCGAGCAGTGCCAGCACAATGCCATTGCTGGCCAGGTTGATGAACAGCTCCCTGGCCAGCTTGGAAAATGACAGGTTGCCACTGTGGCGTCCCAGTTCACGGTGCAACAGGGCGGCAATCCACAATATGGGTGCATGTACCGACAGAATGAGTCCTAGGGGAATTGCCGCCTGCTCCCCGTAGTGGGAGAGGATCAGGGGCGTTCCAAGCAAGGCAACATTGCCAAAGCCTGCGGCCATGCTGGCGGCAGCGCCACCGGAAGGTGAAAGACTTTCAACACTGCGCGACAGTACGGCAGTGACCATCCAGGTGATGGCAAGGCCGCCGAAAAACACAATCCACAATCCGAAGGGTGCCGCCTCCTGGGGCTTCATGGTGACAACAGTGCGGAACAGGAAAGCCGGAATGGCCAGCATGAACACAAACTGGGTCAGGCCCTTGGCGGTCGCACCATCCACCAGTTTGGCACGCGCGAAAACAATGCCCAGTACGATGAGCCCGAAGACTGGCAGTACAGTGTTGACAATGCCTTCCAATTACAGCCAGGGCTGGGCGGATGCCTGCTTCTTTTCAAAGCTGTCGATGGACGCGACCTTTTCCAGGCTGAGGCCAATATCGTCGAGACCGTTCATCAGGCAATGCTTGCGGAAGGGGTCAATATCAAACTTGACGGTACCGCCGTCCGGGCCCTTGATTTCCTGATTGGGAAGATCAATCGAAAGCGTGGCATTGCTGCCGCGATCGGCATCATCCATGAGCTTTTTCAAATCCTCCGGCGAGACGACGATTGGAAGAATCCCGTTCTTG
>JANMKJ010000203.1:0-3360 GCA_031371945.1 Rhodobiaceae bacterium | reverse complement strand
GCCAATTTTCTCAGGTGGAAGCCATGATCCTGTTTCCCGCCATCGATTTGAAAGACGGGCAATGCGTGCGCCTGAAGCTTGGCGACATGGCACAGGCGACTGTATTCAACGACAATCCGGCGGCACAAGCCCAGACATTTGAGCGCCAGGGTTTCAAGTGGCTGCATCTCGTTGACCTGAACGGGGCCTTTGAAGGCAAGCCGGTTAACGCCAGCGCCGTTGAAGACATTTTGAAAGCCATTGCCATCCCGCTGCAGCTTGGCGGCGGCATCCGTGACATTGCAACCATTGAGCAGTGGCTGGGACGGGGTGTGGCGCGCGTCATACTTGGCACCGTAGCGCTCCGCAATCCGGACATCGTGCGCGCAGCGTGCAGGAAATTTCCGGGGAAGATCGTCGTCGGCATAGACGCCAAGGCAGGCTTCGTGGCGGTGGAAGGTTGGGGAGAAAGCTCAACGCTCAGTGCAATTGAACTGGCCAGGCGCTTTGAGGATGCAGGCGTTGCCGCCATCATCTTCACCGACATTGACCGCGACGGCATCCTCAAAGGCATCAATTTCGACAAGACCCTTGAGTTGGCCAATGCCGTCAGCATTCCGGTGATCGCTTCAGGCGGCCTTGCATCAATCGACGACGTGAAGCGGTTGCTCGAACCCGATTGCGCCATTCTTGAAGGCGCCATATCGGGCCGCGCCATTTATGATGGCAGGCTCGATGCGGCCCACGCCTTGCAACTTATCACTGGGGCCGCATCATGTTGAAGGCCCGCATCATTCCCTGCCTCGACGTGAAAGACGGCCGCGTGGTGAAAGGCGTGAACTTCGTCGACCTGCGCGATGCAGGCGATCCCGTGGAGGCGGCCAAGGCCTATGATGCTGCAGGTGCCGACAAACTGTGCTTCCTCGACATCACCGCCACCCACGAGAACCGCGGCACCATGCTCGATGTGGTGACGCGCACGGCGGAGGCCTGCTTCATGCCGCTCACCGTAGGCGGTGGCGTGCGCAAGGTGGAAGACATTCGCCAGCTCCTGCTGGCCGGTGCCGACAAGGTGTCAATTAATTCAGCCGCTGTGAGCAATCCACAGTTCGTTGGCGAAGCGGCACGGAAATTCGGCAGCCAATGCATCGTCGTGGCCATTGATGCCAAGGAGACCGCACCTGGAAAATTTGAAATCTTCACCCATGGCGGCCGCAATGCCACGGGAATTGACGCCGTGGACTTTGCCCGCCAGGTAACAGAACTGGGAGCCGGTGAAATCCTGCTCACGTCCATGGACCGCGACGGTACCGGCCTGGGCTTCAACATTCCGCTCACCCGCGCCATTGCCGATGCCGTGAAAGTTCCATTGATTGCATCAGGGGGGGTTGGAACGCTCGATCACCTGGTTGAAGGCATCACGCAAGGTCACGCCACTGCCGTTCTTGCCGCCTCGATCTTTCATTTCGGAACCTATACAATAGGAAAAGCAAAAGCCCACATGGCCGCCCACGGCATTCCCATGCGGCTGGTTTAGGGAACACGCATGACACACAGGACCGAAATGCTGGGAAAGCTCGCCGACACGGTGGCGGCACGCCGTGGTGACAGCCCGGAACAATCCTACACGGCAAAGCTCATTTCCCAGGGCATTGAAAAATGCGCCAAGAAGTTTGGCGAGGAAGCCGTTGAACTGGCACTTGCCAGCATGACGCCCGACAAGCAGCACATCACCTCGGAGGCAGCAGACGTCCTCTATCATTTGGTCGTATTGCTCGAAGCCGCCAACGTTCCTATAGCCCATGTCATGAACGAACTGGAAAAACGCCAGAGCATGGGCGGCCTGGCCGAGAAAGCCCAGCGCCGCTGATGGAAATGCTGGCACGAGAGGTTTCCCCCTTCCGCCGGTTTGACCGCGAGGAGTGGTCAAAGCTGCGTGCCGACACGGCCATGACCCTGACGCAGGCTGACCTCGATGAATTGCGCGGCGTCAATGACCGCATTGATTTGGGTGAAGTGGAAGCCATCTACCTGCCGCTGTCGCGCCTGCTGAATCTTTATGTGGCGGCAACCCAAAAGCTGTTCCGTGCAACCAACAGCTTCCTGCATTCGGAAGACCGCAAGGTCCCCTATATCATCGGCGTTGCCGGAAGCGTTGCCGTTGGCAAGAGCACCACGTCGCGCATTTTACGCAGGCTCTTGTCGCGCTGGCCGCATCACCCGAAAGTTGATCTCGTGACCACCGACGGCTTTCTCCTGCCCAACGCCGTGCTCGAGCGTGAAGGCCTGATGGCGCGCAAGGGCTTTCCTGAAAGCTACGACCTGCCCAACATCCTGCGTTTCATGTCGGACATCAAGGCGGGCAGGCCCAATGTGACGGCCCCGGTCTATTCGCATCTTTCCTACGATGTGCTGCCGGGCGAAAACGTGACCATCGACCAACCCGATATTCTCATCGTTGAAGGCATCAATGTGCTGCAAACCGGGCGCCCGCCGCGCGATGGCCGCGGCATTCCAAACGTCTCCGACTTCTTCGATTTTTCAATCTACATCGACGCCGAAATCGCCGACCTCAGCACCTGGTATGTGGACCGCTTCTTCTCGCTGCGTGACGGCGCCTTCAAGAACCCCAAATCCTATTTCCACCGCTACTCATCCTACACCGACGCGCAAACCCGCGAGACGGCAAGCCGCATCTGGGAAACCATCAACCTCGTGAACCTGCGCGAAAACGTGCTGCCCACCCGCCCCAGGGCCGACCTCGTGCTGCGCAAGGGCACAGATCATGCGGTGAGGAGCGTATTCCTGCGGAAGCTTTAGGCGGCTTTTGAAATTATGGATCAGTCTGAATTTTATGGGGCCTGAATCGTTACAAGGGCGCGACTGTGGTGTGCTGTCCACGCGCATGTATCAGTACACATCCAGCCGATTGCTTCCAAAATCTCAGCATGAGTTTGCGTAAGATCTCGGAAATAAATCGGTTCATGATGGGCGATTCTATTTCTAAATCGCCTGATCACATTGAATCGCCCATGTACTGTGTTGCGAGTTTTTCCACCGCCCCGTAGGAAGCCACGATAAATAGTCTTCCGCCAAAGCGTGGCATCGTATTGGACCGCCAACAGACTTACCCAGAAAGCAAATTTCAACTCTGCAATGAGAGCTCCGGGTGGAATAGGGTTTAGATGTTGAAGCTCCCTTTCAGCGTTAAGGATCATATCCCTTGCCACATGGTTCAGCGGAGCCTTTCCGTTCTTGAACCAATCGGGCCCATAGGCGTTAGCCATTTGAATGGAAATGGTATTTCGTAGGGCGACTTCACAGCTTTGAAGCGACGTATAAAAGGCCTCTGATAAACGCGTGTTTCGTTCATAAAGGCCA
>JANMKJ010000191.1:0-1618 GCA_031371945.1 Rhodobiaceae bacterium | reverse complement strand
GGTGACATGCCATAGGCCTTTGCTGCTTCGATCTGGCCCACGGGAACCGCAAGGATTGCCGCCCGCATCACCTCAGTTGAATAGGCGCCGTAGACAAAGCCGAGTACGAATATCGCGGCAACCAGGCCGTTGATTTCAATCCTTTGTATGCCGATGGAGACCAGGATGCGGTTGAGCCCGTCGGTGCCTGCGTAGTAGAGAAGCAGGATAAGCACGAGATCGGGTATGGCGCGCACCAGGGTCGTATAAACTTCCAACAATCTCTTCAGCCAGATGCCGCCGGTCAGTTTGCCCATGGCGCCGCAAAGGCCCAGTCCAATCCCCAGCGCGTAGGCCAAAACCGAGATTTGTATGGTTAGCAATAGCCCGCGAAACAGCTCGTCGCCGTAACCAGTTGGGCCGAAAGCCAGTAAATCAAGATTGATGATGGTAGCAAAGAGCAATATTCAGAACCCACGTTGTGGTGGAGGCCACCCGTTCATGGCGGCCTCCAGCAAGTTTGGTTTAGAGGTTTGGTGGCGTTATGATCTTGCCTTCAAGCTTCCACTTCGCGGTGATAGGATCGAATGCCTTCTTGTCAGCCATGGCCTTGATGCCTGCATTGACCTTGGCCAGAAGTTCGGTGTCTTCCTTGCGGATGCCCAAACCCACGCCCTTGCCTAGCACTTCAACGTCAATCGGCACTCCACCCTTAAGTTCGCAGCAGGCAAGTCCCTGCTCGGAGCTCAGGAATGCGTCAAGAGCAACGCCGTCAGCCATGACATAATCGAGACGGCCGGCAGCAAGATCATTATTGGCTTCATCCTGCGTTGCATAGGTCTTCACGACAGCACCCTTGGGGACATAGTACTTGTCAATGTACGAAGAGTGAGTGGTGGAAACCTGAACGCCAATCGTCTTTCCGGAAAGGTGTTCCGGTGTAATGTCCTTATCATCGCCCTTCGGGCCAATTAACACAGCCGCCGAGTTATAGTACAGCGATGAGAAGTTGATCACCTGTTCGCGCTCCGGCTTGACCGACATCGACGACATGATCATGTCGAATTTCTTCGAGGTCAGCGCCGGAATGATTCCGTCCCATGCCACTTCTTCGATGGCGCATTTTTCACCGATTTCAGCGCACAGGGCGGTCATGAAATCAACTTCCCAGCCAACCCAAACACCCGATGCATCCTTGGATGTGAACGGGGCATAGGGTTCAGCCGCCACACCCATTTTCAAATCTGCATAGGCAGGTGCTGCCGCAAACATCGCCACTGTTGTCGCAGCGGCCAATAGAATTCTACGCGAAAACTTCATACTCATCTCCTTCAGTTACTGGCCCCAAATCATATGGCACCAGAGTTTGCTTTCTAATCTAAGAGACACATGCACTCAGGACTCCCTGACTAAATGCATGACGCCTGTCTTCTCCTCTCACCTCCAGGACCTAATGGATCCCGGAAACGAACTGTTTGCAGCGCTCACTCTTGGGTGAGCCGAACACCTGTGATGGCGGACCCTGCTCCTCGATAACTCCCTTGTGCAGGTAAATGACCTGGCTGGATACGTCACGTGCGAATTTCATTTCGTGGGTCACCAGGATCATGGTGCGGCCCTCGTTGGCCAGATCCCTGAT
>JANMKJ010000143.1:0-5684 GCA_031371945.1 Rhodobiaceae bacterium | reverse complement strand
TAGCCGATGTAGGGATTGAGGGCCGTGACCGTAACCAGCGAGCCATCAAGAAGCTCCTTGCACCGTTCCTCGTCCGCTTCAATGCCCAAGATGCATTTTTCGCGCAAGACCACCATGCCCCGCATCAGCATGCGCATCGATTGCAGGATGTTGAACACAATGACGGGTTCCATGGCATTGAGCTGGAGTTGCCCCGCCTCCGCCGCGAGTGTCACGGTAAGGTCATTGCCAATCACCTGGTAGGCTATCTGGTTCACCACTTCAGGTACGACCGGATTGACTTTGCCTGGCATGATCGATGAACCTGCCTGCACCGAGGGCAGGCGAATTTCGCCAAAACCCGCCCGTGGCCCACTGTTGAGCAAGCGCAGGTCATTGCAGATCTTCGAATGTTTCACTGCGATGCGTTTCAGCACGCCTGAAAACGTAACGAAGGCACCCATGTCGGACGTCGCTTCAATGAGGTCACCTGCGGTCACCAGCTGGATGCCTGAAACCTGTGACAAATGCTTGATGACGGTTGCCGGATAATGTTCTGGCGTGTTGATGCCGGTACCGATGGCCGTTCCCCCCAGATTGACTTCACGCAACAGGCTGGAAAATTCCCGCAAGCGGTCGATGTCTTCACCAACGGTCACGGCAAAGGCGCGAAACTCCGACCCCAGCCGCATAGGCACTGCATCCATCAACTGGGTGCGGCCAACCTTGATGATGTGATCGAATTCGGCTGCCTTTTTCAAGAGTGCGGCCTTCAGCGCAATCTGGCTTTCCAGCAGCGAAGGGCAATCGCGCAGCATCGTCAGGCGTACCGCCGTGGGGTAGACATCATTGGTGGATTGCGAAAGGTTGACGTGGTCCGTGGGGCTGATGCTGGAATAGTCACCAGGTTTTTTGCCGAGATGGCGCAGAGCCATGTTGGCTATGACTTCATTGGCATTCATGTTGGTCGATGTGCCCGCACCACCCTGCAACATGTCCACCACGAAAAATTCATGGCCAGCGCCTGCAACAATCTGGTCGCAGGCAACCGCAATGGCCCCGGATATTTCAGGCGTAAGCGCGCCCAGGTCCCTGTTGGCAAGGGCCGCTGCCTTCTTGGTCATGGCGAGTGACTGGACAAGTTCCGGATAGTGGTTCAGCAACACGCCCGTGATGGGAAAATTTTCGACGGCCCGTGCAGTGTGGATACCGTAATCGGCGTCAGCGGGAATTTTCATCTCACCGAGGGAGTCTTTTTCAATTCGAAACTGCGACATGGTTTTGGTTTCCTGATTCGGTTAAATGTGCTGTGGTCCCATCCATAGACGTTGCACATTATTTAAGCAAAGTTGAAAAAATGCCCATTTGGTAAGGGTTTTATATGACAATTGAACTCCGTGCCGATGGCCGCCAGTCGGAAACCGCGCTTGCTGTGCAGCGCGGTGTAGGCCGTCTCATGCGCGCCCATGGCTACGCGGTCCTGCCGGAATTTACCCTGGCTACAGGCCGCCGCGCCGATGTGATCGCGCTGAGCATGAATGGTGCAATCTGGATCGTTGAAATCAAATCATCCCTGGAAGATTTCAGGGTTGACCAGAAATGGCCAGAGTACCGCGATTTCTGCGACCGTTTTTTCTTTGCCATCCCGCAAACCCTGGCCCCGGAAATCATCCCCTTCCAGGCAGGCCTTATCATTGCTGACAACTGGGGTGCCGAAATCATTCGCCAGCCCGAGGAACATGTAGTGCACGCGTCGCGCCGCAAAGCGGTAACGTTGGAATTCGCCCGGGTCAGCGCCCAGCGCCTCCACGGGCTTTATGATCCGTAAATCTATTTCGGTGCGCGCTTGGCCAGGATGCGCTGCAGGGTGCGGCGGTGCATGTTGAGACGCCGCGCCGTTTCAGAAACATTGCGGCTGCACAGTTCATAAACCCGTTGAATGTGTTCCCACCGCACCCGGTCGGCCGACATCGGGTTCTCCGGCAATGCGTTGCGGCTGTCCTTGTCTGAAATCAGCGCCCCGTAAACTGCATCCGTGTCGGCGGGCTTTGCCAGGTAATCAATGGCACCCAGCTTGACGGCGGTGACGGCCGTTGCGATGTTGCCATAGCCCGTCAGCACAACGGCGCGCGCGTCAGGCCTGCTGGCATGCAGGATTTCAATAACATCAAGACCATTGCCATCACCCAGGCGCAAATCAACCACTGCATAGCCGGGAGCAGATTTGCGCACCTGCTGGATGCCTTCAGCCACGGACTCAGCCATCCGCACCTCAAAGCCCCGCGTTTCCATGGCGCGGGCAAGGCGTGTCAGGAACGGCTTGTCGTCATCAACCAGCAACAGGGTCTTGTCGAGGGGTAGGGTAATTTCTGTCATCACTTCAACGATACCATTTTCCATTATTTACCTGCTTATACGCGCAATTGCGCCCCTTGGACTAGCCCTACGTCCACCGCATGTCGCGGCCAGTTCAGCTGGATTATGGCACCATGTCCGGGAAGTGGCCGGTTTGCCAGTGAAACGGCAGCCCCGGAGCGCTCCAGGAGGGTCTTCGCGATGAAAAAACCCAGTCCCATGCCTTCGTGGCGACCCTTCTCGCTTTCACCATCCACCCCATATCCGGGCCGCGATGTGACAAAGGGGTCACCCAGCCGGTCAAAAATGTTCTGGTCAAACCCGGGGCCATCGTCGGAAATGAGCAGGGATACCTTCGTCCCCGTCCAGTGGGCCACAATGCTCACATTCGTTTCGGCAAAATCCACCGCATTCTCAAGCAGGTTTCCGAGCCCATAGGTGATGGCAGGGTTGCGCCTGAATACGGGCTCCTGCGATGGCCCCGAACCAACCTCGCTGGTCACCGAAATATCAATGTTCACATCGGGTCCACGCAGGGGCGATACGAGATCCTCGATCATCACTGACAGTTTCACCCGTTCATACATGTCATCCGTCTGGGAATCGCGGTTGGCCAGCCTCGACAATATCTCGCGGCAGCGGGCCGTCTGGCTGATCAGCAGGTCGATGTCCTCCGTATGTGAGCCTGTTTGCGGCAATTCGCGTTTCAATTCCTTGGCCACGAGCGCAATCGTGGCCAGCGGCGTTCCCAGCTCATGGGCGGCCGCGGCGGCAAGCCCGTCTAGCGCCGATAGCCGCTGTTCGCGCGCCAGAACAAGCTCGGCAGCGGTAAGTGCGGAAGACATCTGTCGCGCTTCCTCGGCGATGCGGCGCGCATAGATGGATGAAAAAACCACGCCGCAAACCAGCGCCACCCACATGCCGGAAACATAGGCCGCAGGTAAACTCAGGGGCGCTGCAAGGCTCCACGGCAAGGGTTTGTGGTAAAGGGCAAGGAACGTGGCGCAAAGAAAAGCAATGGAGCTCAGCCACAGCGTCCACTTGAGGGGGAGCGACGTTGCCGAAACCGTAACCGGCACAAGAAACAGGAAGGCGAAGGGGTTTTCGAGCCCGCCCGTGAGAAAAAGGAGAAGCGCAAGCTGGATAACATCATAGCCAAGCAAGAGGCCCGCCTGGGTTGGTGCAAGCCGCAAACTTGATCGCCACCGCAGCGTGAGGAAAATGTTGAGCCACGCACTCAACGCGATAACTGCAAGGCAGGCTCCCAGCGGCAGTGGAAAATCCAGAATGAAATGCACGCCCAACACCGCCAGAGATTGGCCAAGCACTGCAAGCCAGCGCAGCCGCACCAGCGTGCGCAGGCTGAGCAGCCCCGCATTATTGTTCAGGCCCTCTGGCGTTTCGACTGCGGCACTGAAAATGCCCATTTGCTGCTAAACCCCTGATTTACTCAGGCTTCACTTTAAGTTAAAGCCTGCCAAATGCCTAAACATCAATTTGCGCCGTCGAGATTCCAACTTGTTTTTGCTGCGTTTGCCCTTGCCGCAGCAGCGCTGATCGCCGGCGTTACCTTCTATTCGATGGCAGGCAACCATTCTGGATCATCAACGGGCATTGCCCTGGTCGGCGGCCCATTTTCGCTCACCGACCAAAATGGCAGGAAAGTAACTGAGAAGGACTTTCGCGGAAAATACATGCTTGTGTTTTTTGGTTACACCTACTGCCCCGATGTTTGTCCGACCGAGCTGCAAGTCATGTCGGCAGCCCTTGAGGACATGGGAACAAAGGCCGACGCGATCCAACCGGTTTTCATCAGCATTGATCCCGCGCGCGATACGCCGGACGTCCTGAAGCAGTACGTGGCGAATTTCCATCCCCGCCTCATGGGACTTACCGGAACAGCCGAAGAGGTGGCGGCCGTGGCAAAGGCCTACCGCGTTTTCTACGGAAAAGTTGATGGCAAATCAGATGAGACAAGCTATTTGATGGATCATTCGTCCATCCTCTACCTGATGGACCCTACCGGAACGTTTTTGAAACATTTCAGTTATACAACGGATGCGAGTGCACTAGCCAAGGCGATAGAGGCCGCAATTGCAAATTAGCTGTGTAATTGCCAATTATGGAGGGCTTGCTTGTTATCAGGTTGCAGTGCAACATAGGCAGGTGGTTCGCTTGAAGGGACAGTTCTTGAATGCTCTATAATATGTATGAGATGAACCACGCGGCCTTGGGCCCGTGGCGTGCTGCTGCCGACATGGGCCTGAATTTCTGGCAAAGCCCGTCAAATCCCTGGAGTTCAACCGGCACAGCCAAGGCCATGAGTGCCTCGCTGGAACTGTTCGAGCGCGCGACGAGGCGGTTTGGAAAACCGGCTTTTGGACTAGGCGAAACCAAGGTTGATGGCATGACGGTCGCAATCAAGGAGCAGGTTCTCCTGCAAAAACCCTTTGCCTCACTCCTGCATTTCAAAAAGGATTTTCCCGAAAACTCCGCAATCGCCGCGCAGGAAAAACTCCTGATCGTTGCACCAATGTCGGGCCACTATGCCACGCTTTTGCGTGGCACCGTTGAAGCCATGCTTCCCCATTTTGATGTCTATGTCACGGATTGGGCTGATGCCCGCACCGTTCCCCTGTCACTGGGCAAATTCGATCTTGAGGACTATGTCGATTACCTCATCGAAATGCTGCAGCTGTTGGGACCCGGTGTCAATATCATGGCGGTTTGCCAACCATCAGTTCCTGTCATGGCGGCGGTTTCGCTTCTGAATGCCAGGTCTGAATCTTTTGCACCAAAATCCATGATCCTGATGGGTGGTCCGATTGACACCCGCCGCAATCCCACGGCAGTGAACAAGCTCGCCAAGGAAAAGGGTGCCGATTGGTTCCGTCAAAACGTGATCATGAAGGTGCCGTTTCCCCATGCGGGATTTATGCGTGATGTATATCCGGGCTTTCTCCAGCTCACCGGCTTCATGACAATGAACCTTGACCGCCATTTGGATGCCCACCGCCAACTCTTCTGGCACCTGGTGGAAGGTGATGGCGAAAGTGCTGACAGGCGCACTGACTTCTATGATGAGTACATGTCAGTCATGGACTTGACGGCAGAATTCTATTTGCAAACCGTTGACCGTGTGTTCATTCATCATGATTTGCCCAACGGTTCCTATATGCATCGCGGTTCCCTTATTGAACCCGCAAAAATTACCACGACCGCGCTGATGACTATCGAAGGCGAGCGTGATGATATCTCTGGCGTGGGCCAAACCGAAGCTGCCCATGATCTATGCACCGGTCTTCCCGCTGGAAAAAAGCTGCATCACCTGCAGCTCGGAGTGGGTCACT
>JANMKJ010000136.1:0-6667 GCA_031371945.1 Rhodobiaceae bacterium | reverse complement strand
GAATGGTCGGGGCGGCGGGATTCGAACTCGCGACCCCCTGCGCCCAAGGCAGGTGCGCTACCAGACTGCGCTACGCCCCGACAAATCAGACTTGACTGGCGTGCTTATAACCAAAACTTGCGCGAGAGCAAGCTACTCCTCGGAAGTTTTGAAAATACGGTGAAATACTTTGTCATTTGTGTGCAAATTCAAGCGTTTTACGGTCCCGGCGGCGAGTTCCAGCACACCCAGCACGGGTTCCTGCACGCTGACAATGTCGAGTGACTGGGGTACCGTGTTTTCAGCAATTGCAGCAATTGTACCGTCTGCCCTGATAAACAGCATATCCAAGGAAATGTTGGTGTTCTTCATCCACATGGCAACCGGGCGTGGCTTGCCGAAGTCAAACAGCATTGCGTTGTCCGGCGGCATGATGTGGCGAAACATGAGGCCGCGTTCGCGCAAGATTTCCGTATCGGCGATTTCAGCGGTGAACATGGTGGCCGTATCCGACCCCACGACTGTCACCGGTTCAATTTTCGAGATTTGCGCATCTTCAGCGATGGCGCCGGAATGCAGCGCGAGAAACACAAAACAAGTTACGACAACAGAAAGCACCCACTTCATAGACAAACCTCAACACAAACAATACTCAGTTCGTTAGGGCTGGGCCACCTTCAAGACTTAAGCGAATTTCTGCCGCCATGTTGCCCTTCGGGCCCTCACCGAACTTCACATATACCCACTGTTCGGGTTGCAATTCAACAATTCCGGTTTTACGCAAAGTTTCCATATGTACGAACACATCGGGCTTGCCTTCACCTTCACTGACGAAGCCAAATCCACGGGCCCGGTTGAACCACTTGACCTTGGCCTTGACCCAACCCGTTGACGCTGTGACCTGGCCATGGGTTCGGGGCTTGCGCTCGACGGGGTGAATGGCTGTTGAAAGGTCGACGGAGAGTACGCGCAGGCACTGATAGCCCTTTTGGCGGGCAACGACTTCACAGGTCACACGGGCGCCTTCGAGGGGAGCATCAAATCCATCGCGCTTGAGGCAGCTCAAGTGCAACAGGATATCCGGCAGGCCATTGCTTGGGATTACGAAGCCATAACCACGGCCCACATCGAACCATTTCACCAAACCATCAATCTGGATGATCTGAACACTTGGCTCTACGGCTTGCTCGTGACTTAAACCAGCTTCACCAGTCGAGGTGATACTCACCGCCATGTTATTACCCACCCCATATTCACGTCGCCGTATTGCCTCCGGCCACAACTGGCCATAGTTTTGATCAAATCTTAAAGATTTGTACAGAGTTTATCCCTTGCGGCCGTGTGGATAACTGAAAGTGTGGCTTTGTTGCACAGGTGGTGACGCGAATGCGATGCAGCAATTAACGAATTCTCCTTTGATAATAAACATATCGCTATAATGCGCTGATGATTTTACAGTTTGCGCTGCGGGGTAGACGATGTGCCAGGCCATGCCAACGCTGCCGGGCATGGCCGCCACCACAAATAGAATTTGGCAAAAGCGCAATTGCCTGCGAAATGATTCGCTCGACTAAGCTGGACAAATTACAGGTGAGGTTCCAATGAAATATCTGCATACGATGATCCGCGTTTCCAACCTTGACGCTTCACTCGATTTTTTCATCAACAAATTGGGTTTTGTCGAGCAGCGCCGGCACGTGAGCGACAAGGGACGCTTTACGCTGGTGTTCGTGGCCGCACCCGAAAGCCCGGATGCGCCGGTCGAACTCACCTACAACTGGGATCCTGAAGTTTACACAGGCGGACGCAATTTCGGGCACCTCGCGATCGAGGTGGAGAATGTCTATGATTATTGCGCCAAACTGCAGGCAGCGGGGGTCACCATCAACCGTCCGCCGCGCGAGGGCCGCATGGCGTTCATCAAGACGCCGGATGGAATTTCAATTGAAATCCTGCAGAAGGATGAAGCGCTCCCCGTTGCAGAGCCGTGGGCAAGCATGGCCAATGTCGGCAGCTGGTAAAGCCTGCTACCAAATCCCTGTAACGGCGTAGGCCTCGTCCGGGCCGGGCCACGGCGGCATGGTAACGCCCACGGCTTCCAGCGGTTCCTCGCCTTCGCTGCGGAACTGGAAATGGGTGCCCACGGGAATGGAAATGGACACGCCGGGGTGGACCGGGATGGTTTCCTCGGCGGTGTCATTCTTGCGCCAGAAGCTGCCCTCGCCCGCCGTGAAGAACCATACCTCTTCGACGGTGCGGTGGGCCACGGCCTTGGACACCATGCCCTCCGGCAATTCAAAATGCGCCATGGAGCCCCGCGACGCGGCGGCCAGCAGGCGAACCTCCGAACCATCGGGAGCCACGGCATCAGGCTCGTCGCTCAGAATACGGGTGACAAAGTTGCTCGGCATGGGGAATTTCTCCAGCAGGGAGATTATTGGTGCGCCCTACGGGAGTCGAACCCGTCTTTACAACGTGAAAGGCTGTCGTCCTAACCGATAGACGAAGGGCGCACTGTGATCGGCTCTATAAAGGGCTAATTCCGGTCTGGCAAGTCTCTATAAAACCTGTGCGACATCTTCAATTTGCACACTTGGAACGCGTTTTGCACCCCATTCGTCGATAGTGAGTCGCCCTGCGATGTGCAGCGGTAGTTTGCGTTCGGTCAGCAGCAATTCTCCAAGCTCAGTACCCATGGCGCGGAAGGCAATGGCCTTTATGCGCGTGCCGTCGGGGGCTGCCAGTGTGCAACGGATGTGATCGCTTCCGGCGGGGTCGGCATAGATGACCCTATGCGCCGGGAAGGCGAACATGGGGGATGGATGGGCTGATCCGTAGGGGCCCGCCTGTTCCAGAAGTTCGATCAGATCAAGGGTGGCACCGGTGGCGGTGAGCGCCCCGTCGATGGCAAGCGTGTTTTCGGCGGCCATGGAAACGGCAGCCCCGAGTTTGGATTCCAGAAATTCGCGGAAGGCGGCAAGTTTGGAAATTTCGACGGTGAGGCCCGCCGCCATGGCGTGGCCACCGCCCTTGACGATGATGCCGGCTTCAAAGGCCGCCCGGATGGCTGCACCCACATCCACCCCGGCAATTGAACGGCCGGAGCCGCTGGCGAAGCCGGTTTTGGGATCACTTGCCAGTACGAAGGTTGGCATCTGGTAGCGGTCCTTGAGGCGTGAGGCGGCAAGGCCCACCACGCCCGGGTGCCAGCCCTCGCTTGCAACAACGAGTACTCTGGCGCGGTGTTGCGTGCCCAGGGCAGCCTCTGCCTGGAGTGTGGCAGCATCCACCACGCGGAGCTCGATTGCCTGGCGCTGGCGATTGAGCAGTTCCAGTTCCTGGGCAAGCTGGTTGGCCCTTCCCTTGTCTTTTGTCGTGAGAAGCTCGAGGGCAAGATCGGCATGGCCCACACGGCCTGCGGCATTGATCCTCGGGCCCAGCACGAAGCCCAGCGCGTAAACGTCTGGCCCGCGCTTGAGGCGGGCAATATCCGCCAACTGGGCGAGGCCCAGATTTTCCCGGCGCGCCATGATCTTCAGACCCTGCGTAACGTAGGCGCGGTTCAGGCCCGTGAGTGGCACCACGTCACAAACCGTTGCCAGCGCCACAAGTTCAAGCCACTGCAACATGTTGGGTTCAGGTCGGGCTGGGGAATAGAAACCCTGGGCGCGGAGCAGTTTGTTGATGGTGGCCACGAGTATCATGACGACGCCAGCGGCACACAGATAGCCGAAGCCCGAGACATCATCTTGCCGGTTGGGATTGATGACGGCATGGGCCTGTGGAAGAATTTCACCGGCCTGGTGATGGTCAACAATAATGGTGGTCAAACCAAGCTCTGCCGCATGGGCGAGCGGATCGTGAGCGAGCACCCCGCAGTCAAGCGTGAGCAGCAGTTCGCAACCCTGATCTTTCAGTGACTTCACTGCGAATTCGCTGGGGCCATAGCCTTCTGTGAGGCGATCAGGCACGTGGATAATGGCATCGGAGCCGACACATTTGAGAAACAGCTTGAACATCGCGCCCGACGAGACGCCATCAACGTCATAGTCGGTGATGATGCCAATTTTGGTTCCTGCCATGATGGCTTCGGCAATGCGCTGGGCACCCTTTTCCATGTCCTTGAGCTGTGATGGCTGAGGCATGAGATTGCGCAGGGTGGGGTTCAGGAAAGCCTCAGCCTCGTCGAGTGCAACACCCCTTGCCGCCATGACGCGGCCGAGAATTTCGGGCAATTCATGGCGTTGGGAAATGGCTTCAGCCAGGCGCTCATCGGTTAGCCGCGGGACCCAGCGCCTGCCGGATACAGAGCGGCTGACTTCAAGAAAGTTTCGAATTGTCACAGACGCTCAATGCGGATGAGTCGTGGCTTGGAGGCAACGTGACCATCCTTCTCAATTTTTGCCACGGCTGCCCGCATGGAAGTGTCCAGGGTGTCGTGGGTGATGAGAATGAAAATGGCGGTGGCACGCGGCGCATCCTTTTCCTTCTTGCCGCGCTGCACGATGCTTTCGATGGAAATTTTTTCGTCCGCAAGGATCCGCGCTATGGCGGCAACAGCCCCGGGACGGTCGACAAGTTCAAGGGCAACATAGTAGCCACCTTCATGGGCCTTTTTGGGTGCGGTGGTGCAAGGCTTCAGTTTGCTGGCAGGAATGCCGAAGGCCGGCCTGCGATTTCCCCGCGCGATGTCGACGATGTCAGACAATACGGCAGACGCCGTGGGGTGGGCACCCGCACCCCTGCCCTCCAGCATCAGGTCGCCAACGAAATCACCCTTCACGACCATCGCATTGAAGACGCCGTCGGTTTCGGATACTGGCGAACCTTTCGGCACAAGGGTTGGATGCACGCGCTGTTCGACCCCTTCTTCGTGTGAGACGGCCACACCAAGAAGCTTGATCTTGTAACCCATTTCACCAGCGTTGCGAATGTCATCCAGGGTGATGGCCTCGATGCCTTCGATCTCTATGGTCTTGAGATTGACTTCGGTTCCAAAGGCGAGAGAAGTGACAACGGCAAGCTTGTGGGCCGTATCGAAGCCTCCGATATCGAAGGTCGGATCTGCTTCCGCATAACCCAGGTCCTGGGCCTCCTTGAGCACGGAATCAAAGCTTCGGCCCTCGTTAGCCATCTTGGTGAGAATGTAATTGCAGGTGCCATTCATGATGCCAAAAATCTTGGTCACGCGGTTTCCGATGAGGCTTTCACGCATGGCCTTGATAATGGGGATGCCGCCCGCAACCGAGGCTTCAAAGTTGAGGCACACGCCCTTGGCTTCAGCCGCCCGGGCCAGGGCAACACCGTGGTGGGCGAGAAGCGCCTTGTTTGCTGTAACAACATGCTTGGACGATGCGATTGCGGCCTCCACCGCAGACTTGGCGGGGTCAGCCTCGCCGCCTATGAGCTCGACGAAGACGTCGATATCCAGGGATTGGGCGAGCGCCACGGGATCATCAAACCAGGTGATTCCCGTCAGGTCGTGGCCACGGTTCTTGGTCCTGCTTCTGGCGGCAACGCCCGTCACCAGGATTGGCATGCCAGCACGATCTGTCAACAAAGCTTCATGTTTCTTGACGATATCGAGAACGCCAACGCCCACGTTCCCAAGACCAGCTATTCCGATGCGCAGTGCGTTAGTCATATGTTTGCCCAAGGCTTTAAAATTATTGAAGTTGTCTTATGACTGTGGATGCAGGATTTTGCAAGAAACGCCAATAAAAGTTTGGCGTTAATGGCATTGGTCACTAAACTACAGGGAAACGAGAGACATCAGGATAATGAGTGATTCCGGCCCTCCAAAGACTGGCGATTTCAAGCTGACGGACCCCGTGCAGCTGGCGCAGAATTTGGCTAAGGTGTTCGAACAGGCGGCAGGCATTGCCCGCATGGTGGCGGAGCGCCCGGAGCTCGCCAAGAAGCAGGCGGATACGCAAGTGACACCTATCGACCAGGTCACAAAGACCCTGGGCGCCGTAGCGCAGTCTTACATGGCGGAGCCACAAAAGCTGATGGAGGCGCAAACCCAGCTGTGGAACAGTTACAGCCAGCTTTGGCAGAATGCCTGGGGCAAGGCGCTGGGTACTCCGTCAGAGCCATTGGCCAGCCCTGCCCGCAATGACAAGCGGTTCAAGGACAAGGATTGGCAGGAGAACACGGTCTTTGATTTCCTCAAGCAGTTCTATCTGGTGTCAACCAATTGGGCCCAGGATGTGGTCAAGAATGCAGATGGCATCGACGACCATACCAGGCTGAAGGCCAAGTTCTATGTTGAGCAAATTGCCAATGCGCTTTCGCCTTCAAACTTCCCTGCCCTCAACCCGGAAATCCTGAGGGCCACACTTGGCAGCAATGGCAACAACCTGCTTGAAGGCATGAAGCACCTCGAGCAGGACATGGCCTCGCCCGATGGCCGCTTGCGCATCAAACAAACCGACATGACCGCTTTTGAAATTGGCAAGAACATTGCCATGACGCCGGGCAAGGTGGTTTTCCGCAACGACACGTTTGAGCTCATTCAATACTCGCCATCGGTGAAGCGCACTTATGAAATTCCGCTGCTGATCGTGCCTCCATGGATCAACAAGTTCTATATCCTTGATCTTAATCCGAAGAAGTCATTCGTGCGTTGGGCCACTGAGCAGGGTCTCACGGTATTCATTGTTTCGTGGGTCAATGCTGACGAAAA
>JANMKJ010000110.1:0-24746 GCA_031371945.1 Rhodobiaceae bacterium | reverse complement strand
CTCCGAAGGTGAATTGCGCCGCGCCCTGGCAGCGGGTGTTCCTGGCCGCAAGATCGTGTTTTCCGGCGTCGGCAAAACCGCCCGTGAAATGGCGCTCGGGCTGAAAGAGGGCGTGTCCTGTTTCAACGTTGAATCAGAACCTGAGCTCGAACTGCTGGCGCAGGTGGCCCAGCGCACCGGCCAGCGCGCCACCGTGTCGATCCGCGTCAATCCGGACGTGGATGCCAAGACCCACGCCAAGATCACGACCGGCAAGGCCGACAATAAATTCGGCATTTCGTTCAACCGCGCATCGGAAGTTTATGCTCGCGCTGCGGCACTTCCGGGGCTGGAGATTGCCGGCATCGACATGCACATCGGCAGCCAGATCACCGAGCTTGAACCTTTCGAAAAGGCCTTCAGGCTCATGGCCGAACTTACCCTTATGCTCAAGTCGCAAGGCCACAACATTCGCCATCTGGATCTGGGCGGAGGCTTGGGCGTTCCCTACCGCGGCACCAATGATGTGCCGCCGCACCCCGATGAATACGCTGCCATGGTGAAGCGCACATTGGGGCATCTCGGCCTCAAGTATGTGCTGGAACCGGGCCGCATGATCGTTGGCAATGCCGGAATCCTGGTGAGCCGTGTCATCTATGTGAAGACAACGGCGGAGAATGTCTTTGTCATCCAGGATGCCGCCATGAACGACCTGATCCGGCCCACCCTCTATGATGCCCATCACGACATTATTCCCGTAAAAAAGACGGCAGATGGCACTAAACTGGTGACCGCAGATGTAGTTGGTCCGGTCTGCGAATCCGGCGACTATTTGGCGAGAGCCCGGCTCATGGCATTGCCCGAACAGGGCGACCTTCTTGCCACCATGACGGCCGGTGCCTATGGCGCCGTGCAGTCCGGCACCTACAACACAAGGCCCCTCGTGCCGGAAGTGATGGTGAAGGGCAGCCAGTGGTCAATTGTCAGGCCGCGGCAGACCTATGATGAACTCATCGGGCTTGATCAGCCCGCCTCATGGCAGGTCAAGGGTTGAAGGCACGTTGAAGGGTGTCACCACCTGAACCTGCGAGAGCAGTGCGTTGGTAATTTTCGGCAGGGCGCCATGGGCCCGCATGATATGCTGGCAGGCAATGCGCATATCCTGCCTGAGGTCATGGTGAAGGACCACGTTCAACGCACCATCCCGCAACAGTTTCCTGTTGTCCGCATCGAGATCGTGGCCAACAAACACCCGCACGTTCCGTCCTGCTGATTGAAATGCCGAAAGTATGGCACTGTTGCCGCCACCAATTGAATACACGGCACAAATCCTGGGATGCTTCGCCAGGGCCGCCCGCACCTGCAAACCGGTCTCACGGTCCCGCCCGAAGCCCTCGCTGATCTCAATGGCTTCAAGATGGGGAAATTTCCGGGCGAGCGTTGATCGAAATCCGACTTCACGCTCGCCTTCGCCGCGAAACATGTTGGAGCTCAACGTCACCAGTATTTGCGCTGGCGTCTTGCCTAACCATTGGCCGATCAGATAGGCCGCCGTTTCCCCGGCGGCCCGGTTGTCAATGCCCACATAGGCCACGCGCCTGGATTGGGGAATGTCGGTCACCAAGGTAACCACCGGAATGCGGGAATGTACGAGGTGTTGGATCGCTTCGACAATCTCTGGAACATCGGGCGCTTTCAGCAGCACGCCACTGCTGCCCCGGTTGGCAATGCGCCTGAGAATGCGGACGAGATCGTCAACCGCAAGCTCCTCGGCAAAATGCTGGCGCGAACGAATAGCCGCTGGTCGCAGCAACGGCATTTCGGCTTCCAATGCCGCCCCAACAAGCGATGTGAATCGTGCCGGAGCTTCCATCACCACATCTATCATGAACTTGCGACCGGAAAGTGCTGCGACTTCGCTTTGCCGTTCGAGTTCCCGCAACGCCTGGGCGACCCGTCGTTCGATCGTACGGGTGACGCCATTTCGGCCATGCAGGACCCGGTCCACCGTGGCGAGGCTCACACCGGCCTGTGCGGCAATTTCCTTCATCGGGTAGCTATGCGGCATCTTTCGACCCTGAGGTGAATTTGAGGTGTTTTGAGGCTGTGCCCAGGTCCAGATTGTTATAGTCTTCCGCTAAGTCACTCAAGCAAAATGGAAGCAAAAACCCATGAAAGCCGACAATATCTCCCAGCAAAGATCAGAGCGTGTCTGGCTCACCCCGGACATGTGTAATCTCGATGACTTCAAGCGTGAGATTGCGCGGGTGACAAAAGCGGAAGATTACCCGCTGGCCCGTGAAATCATCTCCAACGTACCGGTTTATGATGGAGACGATGTGCGCGAAGCAGCCAAAAGTCCTGACGCGCGCAAAGCCCTGCTGGCGGAATGGGCCGAGGTCATGCTCAGTGGACCTGGCATCGTGGTGTTCAAAAAGGCCTTTGCCGATTTGGCTCCTGTTGACGCGGCAACCCAGGCTTTCTTTGCCATGATCGCCGAACAAAAGGTGGCAGGCTCTGGCGGTGGCGACCATTTTGCCAAGCCCGGTGCTAACGACCGGATCTGGAACGCCTTGGAAAAGCTCGCACTGCGTAACCCGGATGTGTTTGCCGACTATTATGCCAATGAAGTCATAGCCATGGTGTCTGAAAGCTGGCTGGGGCCCTGTTACCAGGTCACCTCACAGCTGAATGTGGTCAATCCCGGTGGCGAAGCCCAGTCGGTGCACCGTGATTACCATATGGGATTCCAGACATCCAAGGAGATTGAACGTTTTCCCGCCCATGCCCACAAGCTTTCACCCGTTCTCACCTTGCAGGGTGCAGTGGCTCACGTGGACATGCCTGTTGAAAGTGGCCCCACCCTTTATTTGCCCTATTCCCAAAGCTTCGGACCCGGTTTCTTTGCCTGGCGCAAGCCCGAGTTCAAGGAGTTCTTCAATTCCAATTATGTGCAATTGCCGCTTTCCAAGGGCGATGCGGCTTTCTTTAATCCCGCCCTGTTCCATGCCGCAGGCACCAATCGCACAAAGGACGTAAAGCGCATGGCCAACCTGCTGCAGGTTTCTTCCGCCTATGGCCGCGCCATGGAAGCCATGGACCGGGCCGCCATGAGCAAGAGCCTTTATCCCGTCCTGGCCAAATGCGGTCTCAACCAGCAGGCCATCGAAAACGCCGTGGCAGCCTGTGCCGAGGGCTATGCCTTCCCCACCAACCTGGACCGCGACCCGCCCATTGGGGGCCTGGCTCCCCAGACTCAGGCGCAACTCATGCTGAAGGCTCTGGCCGAGAACTGGGAACCGTCAAAGTTTAACCAAGCCCTGGATCAGCACTCCCACCGCCGGCTCACGTAAACTTCATTGGGCATAATTTCGCCGATCTGTGATACTATTATCGCAGAATGGCAGTCCTGACGCAGAAACAGATTGAACGGAAAGTCACCCTGGCCCGGCTTGCGCTGGGCTGGGAAGCGCTGTGGGCCGCCCTATGCTGGCCATTGATCTCAGGGGCAGTGGTGGCCGCCGCGATTTTCAGCGGACTGTTGCCGCTCTTGCCCGACCTCGCGCGCTACGCAACGCTCACCGCCTCCCTGGGTGCCTTCGTTTGGTCGCTGCGCAATGTTTTCAGGATAAAATGGCCATCCAATTACGATGCCATGCGGCGCATTGAGTTCCATTCAGACCTGTTCAACCGGCCCATTTCAACCGCCGAAGATACGCTACGCCAAACCGACCTGGACGAACGCAGCCTTGCCCTGTGGGAAGAGCACAAGCGCCGCCAGCTTGGTCAACTCGCCAGCCTCAAAGTAGGTGCGCCAAAATCCACCTGGCGTGACCTTGATCCCATGTCCCTGCGCGTACCGGCAACCATCGCCTTGGCCGCCAGCTTGGTTCTCGCAACGCAATCAGGACTTTCGAATCTCGGCAACGCCCTTCGGGTTGGACCAAATACGCCACCAAAGGCCTTGGTCCTCGACGCATGGCTGAAGCCACCGGCCTACACCGGAAAGCCGCCATTGCTGCTTACCAGTCCAGCACAAATCGAAGCCCTGAAGCAGGACAATGAAATCGTAACGCCCGAAAACGCCAGCCTCGCCCTGCGCCTTGATGGGGCAAAAGCACCACGCATTGGATTTTATGACATTGCCGGTGATACTTCGACTGAACTGAAAGACCTTGTCGCCAAATCGAAATTTGAAAATGGGTTGTTCCAGGCTGAAGCAAAGCTCAACAGGCCAGCCCTCATCAAGGTTTACGACGGTGACAAGGAGTTGGCCGCCTGGCATGTGGCTGTCATTCCAGACCAACCGCCCACCATTGCTATACAGGGCGAGCCCAAGACCGAGGGATTGGGTGCGCTCACCCTCAAATGGAAAGCCACTGATGATTACGGCGTGCTCGGCATCACCTCGCAAATCGACCTGTCAGACAACCAGGAGGATGGAGTCGGTTTTTCCAGCAACGGGGTTTTTCTTTTTGATCCGCCAAACCTTCCCGTGACATTGCGAAAATCTGCTCCCAAGGAGGAATTCGGCATTTCAAGTGCCGATCTCACGGCCCATCCCTGGGCCGGCCTCATGGTGGATTTGACCCTTGAGGCAAAAGATGCGGCAAAGCATGCAACGAGCAGCAAGGTCGTAACCTTCAAGTTGCCCGAACGGCTTTTCACCAAGCCGCTGGCCCGCGCCCTGATCGAGCAGCGCAAGTCCCTCATCATGGATCCCGCCAGGCAAGCGGTAGCCCAGCAACTGCTCTCTGCCCTCCTGATCTATCCAGAAGGCCTCATCGAGGGCAGCGGAACACACATTGCAATTGCGTCCGTCGTGTCACGCCTGAGAAACCTGCGTGACCCTTCGGACATGACCGAAGCGCTCGACATGCTGTGGCAGATTGCGGTGAACATTGAAGACGGCAATTTAAGTGATGCCCGCAAAGACGTCGAAGCCGCCCGCAAGGCCCTTGAAAAGGCATTGGCGGAAGGTGCTTCCCCGGAAGAGCTCCAGAAGCTTATGCAACAGCTGCGCAAAGCCATGGATCGCTATATGGAATCCATGACGGCGGAATCCAAAAAGCGCCAGGCCCAGGGTCAAAAGGACAGAAGCTCCCAAAACCGCAAGACCATCACCCAAAAGGATATCCAGAAAATGCTGGATACCATTGAAAAGCTTAGTCAAAATGGCGCCAAGGATGCCGCCAAGGAAATGCTATCGCAGCTTGAGGACCTCCTCAAGAACATGGAGCCCGGCATGGCCCGTGAGGGTGAACAGCAGGATCCAACCGCTGCCAATGAAATGCTCAACGAGCTTTCGGAAATGATGCGCAAGCAGCAGGAGCTGATGGATAAAACCCAGCGCCAACCGCAACCCGGCGAGGGTGACCAGCTCAATCGGGAAGGCGATGATCCCGGCAACCGCAGTGGCAACGAAGGTCCAAGCAATTTGGCAGGCGAGCAAGGCGACCTTGCCGAACAGCTCGAACAGTTCATGAAAGGCATGGGTCGGAACGGACTTGAGGCCCCGCCATCACTCGGCGAAGCTGGAAAGCAAATGGGAGAGGCTGAACAATCGCTGCAGCAAAAAGATCGCGAGCAGGCGCTGGGCCAGCAGGGCGAGGCGCTCAGTCAGTTGCGCGAGGGTGCACAAAACATGGCCCGCCAGCTGCAGCAGGCAGGCAAATCCGGTCAGGACAATAACGGCCGCGAAGGCAGGGCCAAGGGCGATACCAAGGACCCCCTCGGGAGACCGCAACCCAGCAAGGACGACCAGTATGGTCCGGATAAAAATATGCTGCCGTCTGAGCTTGCCATCCGCCGGGCACGTGAAATTCTTGAAAGCCTGCGGGCCCGTGCCAACACACCCAATCTGCCACCAATAGACAGGGCCTATATCGAGCGGCTGCTCCGCGGGCTTTACTAGCCTGCTGTCTGAACGTGTCCGACAAACGGCAATTCGCGAAACTGGTGGGCCATGTCCATGCCGTATCCCACAACGAATTTGTCAGGGCAGACAAAACCACAAAAATCTGCCTTGATGTTTGCGGCCAGGTGGCCCGGTTTTTCCAGCAACACCGCGGTCAGCACACTTGATGCACCTCGGGCAGCCAGAAGGTCCTTGGCAAAGGCCAGGGTGCGGCCCGATTCAAGAATATCATCAACCAGCATGACATCCCGGTCCTGGATTTGCGATTCGATATCGCGCAACACTTCGACCTGGCCCGACGATGTCGTGGCCGCGCGGTAACTTGCCAGAATCATGAAATCAACTTCCGGCGATAGACCCGCATGGTGCATGGCACGAATGAGGTCTGCCGCAAAAATGAAACTTCCCTTCAGCACGGGAACGACCAGCAGGTTTTTTGGTTTGCGGGCTGCTACTTCTTTGGCAAGGACAGCAATGCGGTTTGCAATTTCGGCCTCCGAGAACAGAACGGAAATGCGGTGGCCATCAATGGTAATGTCGGTCATGGGGCGGGATTTGAGCCGATTTCGTTGGCATGTGCAAAGCGAATCTGCACGTTTTTCGCACTTTCCGGTGGTGACGCTACACGGGTTACGAAATTCGTCGTTTCCCCAGCCCGAAGCGGTCTCGCACCGGTATCAAGCGTCCAAGTATAGACCTCAAGACTGTTTCCGTCGTCCAGGGCAAAGCGCAGCCACGGAATTTTCTGCGCCGCCGTCGAAATATTGGTGATCTCGCCCTTGATGGTCAGCACCCGGGTTCCATCAACAATCGCGTGTTGTTGCTCGATGCGGCGCACTTCAAGTCCATAGATATTGACGTTGTACCCCATCGCATCGTAGGCGCGAATGGCTATGGGGGCCACGCCCACCACAACTTCGGGAAAGGATGCTGCCGCACCAAGCGGTGCCACAAGGCATGCGACCAAAATGGCCCAGCCGCGCAATCGCTTCAGTTTCTGCCGTCGCTTGAGGGCAAATGCCTCCCGTGCCTGCTTGGCAACTTCAACCAGGCGCTTGACCTCGCTGTCGGGTTCGAAGCCATGCTCGATGACTGTCGGCATGCGCGGGGAAACATCAACTATTTCAATGGCCCGGCTTTCAATCCAGCGGTGCCCGCAAGAGGCACAGCTGATCGCCATGCCTTCCGCTGTAATGCGCTGCTCTGGCATGGTGTAGCGGGTTGAACAGGATGGACAAGAAATAATCATTTTAAAATCGTAGTATCCGCTGATTCGTAGCTGCCGGGGAATTGTCCACGGCGGCCCAAAGGTTAACAGCCATTAGGGTTAATGGCGCGTTAAGGCCAAACGGCGAGACTATCCTTTTGGTTTGGGAGCAAGTATTTGGTTCGTCTTGACAGTGTGGGCCTTCGCTACGGGGATGGGCCGGAAATATTGAAAGACGTGAGCTTTCACCTGAAGCCCGGTTCGTTCTGTTTCTTGACCGGCCCGTCCGGGGCCGGCAAGACCAGCCTGCTGCGCCTGTTGTTTCTTGCGCTCCAACCCACGCGTGGCCTCATCAGTATTTTTGATCGTGATGTAACACAGGTGAGCCGCCGTGAACTGCCACTCCTGCGGCGCCGCATTGGTGTGGTGTTCCAGGAGTTTCGCCTGCTCGATCACCTCTCGACGTTTGACAATGTCGCCCTTCCCTTGCGGGTTCTGGGGCGGCGCGAGGAAGGCTACAGGGCCGATGTCATGGATCTTCTGAGCTGGGTTGGCCTCGCGGATCAGGCCCATGCCTTTCCACCTGTGTTGTCCGGCGGTGAGAAACAGCGTGCTGCAATTGCCCGGGCCGTGATATCCAAACCGGAATTGCTGCTGGCTGATGAACCCACCGGCAACGTCGATCCTGTATTGGCCAAACGCCTTTTGCACCTTTTCATGGAGCTCAACCGGCTTGGCACCACCGTGTTTCTCGCCACCCACGATTTGAAACTTGTAAGCCAAGGCAAGGCTTCCGTGTTTCATCTAGAGAAAGGTATTTTGAAAGCCGCATGACAAACAGCCATTCGGAATTTCGCCAAGGCCATATCATTCCCCCCGAAGCGGCACCCTTGAAGGCCCTGACGGTGACGATGACGGTAATGTGCTATCTTGCCTGCCTCGCCATTGGGGCCCTCATTCTCATCAACCGCGCCGTTGACAGCTGGACCAGCGGCCTGTCCCGGGAAATCACCGTGCAGGTGCGCCTTCTCCAGGATAGCGACATCGACAAGGAACTGGCCAATGCCAAGGCACTACTGCAAACAACGCGTGGCATTCTGGACGTTGAGGTCCTTGACCGCAGTGCCGGCGCCAAATTGCTGGAACCCTGGCTGGGCCCGAACAATCTCGATGACCTGCCAATCCCCCGCCTCATCCGCGTCACCATTGATGAAAAGGCGCCGCCTGATTTCGTGGCCCTCGAAAAGGATTTGAAAAAATCCGTGAAGGGGTCAAGCCTCGATACCCACCGCCGCTGGGAGGCTGAACTCACCCGCATGGCGGGGGCACTTTCAACACTTTCCTATGCAATCCTCGTGCTCATATGCATTTCGACAATTGCCATGGTGATTTTTGCGACACGAACGGTTTTGGACGCCAACCGCCACGTGGTTGACGTGCTGCATCTCGTCGGCGCCAAGGACGGTTACATCGCACGGCAAATCGACAGCCGATTCCTCAAAACCGGATTGATGGCAGGATTGTTTGGGGCAGTCCTCGGCATTCTCACTTTCTTCCTCCTAGGCTTGACCGGAACCGCAGGCGGGGGCGGATTTGCTGACGCAAGTCGCGGACTGCTGTTTGCACCGCCAGCCATTGCTGCCTGGAGTTACGGGGCCCTGCTGAGCGTACCCCTCATCGCCACCCTGATCTGCCTGATTACCTCGCGTGTAGCCCTCATCCGCATGTTGGGGAACGTATTGTGATCGCGCTGCGCTCTGTCATTTTCAACGTTGTGTTTTATATCAACCTCATCCTGTTTCTCGTAGTGGGATCGGTATTTTTCATCACCCCTCGCATCTGGTCGATCCGCGCCCTGCAGGCCTGGGCCCGCACTTCGCTTTGGCTCTTGCGGGCGATTTGCAACATTCACATTGACGTGCGCGGTCGATCAAATATTCCCCCAGGTCCCATTCTTGTGGCTGGCAAGCATCAATCGGTGTGGGAAACTTTCGCAATTCTTCCCTGGCTCGATGACCCCTGCATGGTGCTCAAGAAGGAGCTGTCGTGGATTCCCTTTTTTGGCTGGTTCATTTTCAAATTCCGCATGATTGCTGTTGAGCGCAGCGCCGCATCGGCCGCTTTGCGAAAGCTTCTGTCCCGCGGCGTTGAGGAACTCGCCCTGGGTCGGCAAATCGTCATCATGCCGGAAGGAACGCGCGCCGCCCCCGATGCGCCACCGGATTACAAGTCCGGTGCGGCGGCCCTTTATGGCACGCTGGGGTGCCCGTGTTTGCCCTTTGCCCTCAACTCGGGCCTGTTTTGGCCAAGGCGCAAGTTCTTACGGCTGCCCGGCACAATTATCCTGGAATTCCTTCCCGTGATCCCGGCAGGCCTGCCCCGCAAGGCCTTCCAGCAGCAACTGCAGTCGGACATTGAAACGGCTACGACTCGCCTCGTCGCTGAGGGCCGCGCTGCGGTACGAAGCAAGAACATAGCCTCGACTCCCATCTAGTTTTGCAGTAGCATTCCTTCATGAAGGACAGCAGCGAAGACATCCTGGATCCCATCTCGCAAGAGATTTGGAACATGAAATATCGGTTCAGGGACACCGATGGAACAGTCCATGACGGGGATTTGGCGGATTCCTGGCGCCGGGTTGCCCGCGCCGTTGCGGCAGCGGAAGTTCCAGCCATCCGCGCGAAATGGGAGGCGGCGTTTTTTCAGGCGCTGTCGGGATTCAAATTTTTGCCGGCAGGACGCATCCTGGCTGGTGCCGGAACCGGGCGCAGCGTGACCCTGTTCAATTGTTTCGTCATGGGCGAACTCGCCGATTCCATGCCCGGCATTTTTGAAGGTTTGAAGGATGCGGCCCTGACGCTGCAGCAGGGCGGGGGCATCGGCCATGACTTCTCCACCTTGCGTCCCAAGGGGGCCCCGGTGCGTGGCGTCGGTGCCGATGCGTCCGGTCCCTTGAGCTTCATGGATGTCTGGGATGCCATGTGCCGCACCATCATGTCTGCGGGGGCAAGGCGTGGCGCCATGATGGGTACCATGCGCTGCGACCATCCGGACATCGAAGCCTTCATTGCTGCAAAGCGCGACCCTTTGCGATTGCGCAATTTCAACCTGTCAGTCCTGGTGACCGATGCCTTCATGGCGGCTGTCAAGAATGACACGTCCTGGCCACTTGTTTTTGCGGGGAGTGTTTACAAAACCATTTCGGCGCGTGGCCTCTGGGACCAGATCATGCGGTCGACCTATGACTACGCCGAGCCCGGCGTAATTTTCATTGACCGCATCAACGCTGAAAACAACCTTGCCTATTGCGAAACCATTCACTGCACCAACCCCTGCGGTGAGCAACCCCTGCCGAACTTTGGCGCCTGCCTTTTGGGATCTATCAATCTCACACGGTTTGTGACCCGTCCTTTCGAGGCTGACGCAGCCATTGATATTGCGGCACTTGAAAAAGTGGTGGCCGTTGCGGTTCGATTTCTCGACAATGTCGTTGATGTTTCAAATTACCCGCTCGAGCAACAGCGGCGGGAAGCCGTTGCCAAGCGCCGCATTGGATTGGGCATTACGGGATTGGCCGATGCCCTGGCCATGTGCGGTTTGCGGTATGGTTCGGAAACTGCTGCAAGTGCCGCGGGTCGGTGGGCGCAAGCCGTCGAAGCCGCAGCCTACGGGGCAAGTGCAAACCTCGCCGCTGAAAAGGGAGCCTTTCCACTTTTCAATGCCGATAACTATTTGCGCGGTGGCCACGCAAGCAAGTTGCCTGATGCTGTCCGCACGATCATCCGCTCCTCTGGGCTTCGCAATGGCCTGCTCACCTCAATTGCGCCAACCGGAACCATTTCGCTTTTTGCCGGGAACGTGTCGAGTGGAATTGAACCGATCTTCAGCGTGAGCTATGACCGCAAGGTTCGCCTGGAAGATGGCAGTCGTAAGTCCCACCGGGTTGACGACTATGCCGCAAGGCTCTGGTGGCATCTCAAGGGTGTGAATGAACCACTGCCGCAAGCCTTCGTGACGGTGGGCGACCTTGTACCCCGCGACCATCTTGTCATGCAGGCTGCCGTGCAGAAACATATCGACAGCTCGATTTCAAAAACCATCAATGTGCCTGGGGATCTGGGGTTCGAAGCCTTCAAGCAGGTCTATGACATTGCCTATGACCTCGGCCTCAAGGGATGCACCACATTCCGGCCGAATAACATAACGGGTTCTGTGCTCTCCACGTCCGCGCCGGGCGACGTGCAGGACTTTACCATCATGGAGCGCGAAGCGAGCCTTGGTGGTTTTACCTACAAGCTCAAATGGCCCGAGTCTGACCACGCCATATACATTACGATGAATGACATCATGAAGGATGGCAAACGACGCCCCTTCGAGATCTTCATCAATTCCAAGAACATGGAGCATTTTGCCTGGACCGTTGCCCTGACCCGGATGATATCGGCCGTGTTCCGGCGCGGCGGCGACGTTTCCTTCGTGGTCGAGGAATTGAAGGCGGTGTTTGACCCGCGCGGCGGACAGTGGATGGAGGGTCGCTATGTGCCCAGCCTTCTTGCCGCCATAGGCGGTGTCATTGAAAAGCACATGATTGAGATTGGCTTCGTGGTACCCAGCGAAAGGCCAGCTGAACTGGCACCAGCAGACCTCAAGCGATCGTCCTGCCCCCGCTGCGGGGAGCCAGCGCTCATCTTCCAGGAAGGTTGTGCCACCTGCCTGTCCTGCGGTTTTTCAAAATGCAGTTAAAAAGAACTTGCATTTAATTCCAGTTTGTTCTATATTTGTTCTCATGCTGATTCATGGTTCCCCAATCTCAATTGATTTTCCCCCGGGCTTCGGTGACACGGAGCGTTTTTGGTACTGGCGTGGTGCTTCCGGCAAAAAATACATCCACTCGGTCTATGCCGTGGGGTCCTGCCCACCGCTTCCGGGGGCGATTTACGTGGCCGTACGGCGCATCGGAAACCTTCGCACTGTCATTGCCATCAACCGTTTTGCCCCCTTCTGGGACGGCACGTTTTCTGCCCATGAGAACCTTGATGCCGATGAGATCCACGTGCATTTGCTGGCTCGCGATAGTGTGGCGGCGAATGCGGTTCTTGGCGATCTCAAAGCAGCGTTTGAGGAAGGGTCAGGCAACTCACCCCATGCCGGTGGGGTTGAGCAGCAACACCTAATTGCCTAGGTCCCGGGCAATGCCTTCCAGGATCTTATCTTGAATGTTCATGTCCTTCAGATGGGCCAGGGTATTTTTGACGTAATCCGTGCAGCGGCCCATCTGGCCTTCGCCTTGCACGACATGTTTTATCAGCGCCTCGTGTCCGAGCTTGCCCGCATATTGGGCGTGGTTGCGATCCGCCACATAGACCAGGGCTTGAACTTTCTGGCCCGTTTCCAACAGCTCCACACCGTGGGAAGTTTCAAGGTAAACCATGCTTACCTGTTCGCGCTGGCGCAGATAGGCAACAGTCGTGTCCCACTTGGCAGGTTCAACCGCGAATGCAACACCGATGCAGCTGCCGCCCCGGTCAAGGCCAAGTACCAGGCCTGGTCTTTCCTCAGTCCCGCGATGGTGCAGCGAGTAAATGCAAAGACTGCGGTGAAATCCACGGATGCGCGCTTTGCCCAACGTCACATAGTCGAACCCCGGGTTCCACATCAGGGAGCCATAGCCAAATATCCAACGCTGCTGCATGCTTGCCCAAATTCACCAACTTACAGGGAATCAGGATAGCACATGTCGGCCACGATCAAACGCCCCTGGCATATGTTCTATCCACTGGCCGGCATGATCATGATTTGCATTGTCTGGAGTGGCTATTGGTACGTGGCTTTCACGCAAACGCAAAAGCTTGTGGCAGAACAGCGTACCATGCTGGCGGCCCGGGGTATTCAGTTCAACTGCAATCATGAAGCCTGGGGTGGCTACCCCTTCCGTTTTGAATTTCAATGCAACGGCATGCGCTTGAAATATGCAGGTCGCGAATTGCAAACCGGCAATATTCTGGCCATTGCGCAGGCCTACAATCCCTTTCATGTGCTGTTTCTGGTAAGGGGGCCCACTTCCATCCTTGAAGGGGAAAGATCGATGGCTACGGCCACCCACGACGACGCCCTCGTTTCCATTATTTTCAGCAAGGACGGCACTTGGGACGCAAGTTCCGATGTGGCCCACGTCGATGTCCAGCAAATCTTCACCGGTGATGCGGTCAAGCTCTATGCACGCCGGATAAATGGAAGCATCGAACTTGCTGGAAGCCTCTCGGGCGGAGAAGTCGTTTCGACCCTTCCCATCGACACGGCGGAATTCAAGGCCAAACTTGAAAACGACACGGTGATTGACCTCACGCAATTCAAAATAACGTCCGGCATCACCAATTTTGACGGTGCGGGAAAACTTTCGCTCGATGCAACTCATCGCGTAGCGGGAAAGCTTTCAACCCAAACCAATGATCTTACTGGCCTTGTCAAATTGCTGGCACCGGTCTTTCAGTTGAGTGAGGCGGATCAGATCGCCATCCAAAATCTGATTGTCGCCCAGAACCCAAATCCTGATTCAATTCTCCAGAAGGCTGATTTCGTGGGCCGTGATGGCGCCATCTTCTGGGGACTGTTCAAGTTGACGGACACCGCTCCGCTCTATTGACGGTGGCCAGGATCGCGCCCGAAGTTGGGCGTGGCTGTTTCCTGGCCCGCCTCTATGATCTTGCGCCGGACACCGCGGGCCCGCGTGAAGAGATTGAACAGCGCATCCCCATCACCAAAGCGGATGGCCCGCTGCAGAACCGACAGGTCTTCGGAAAACCGGCCCAGCATTTCGAGAACTGCCTCCCGATTGTTCAGGAATACGTCGCGCCACATGGTGGGGTCAGACGCCGCAATGCGGGTGAAATCACGAAATCCACTGGCGGAATATTTGATGACTTCAGAATTGGTCACATCCTCGAGGTCAGCTGCCGTGCCCACGATATTGTAGGCGATGAGATGTGGCAGATGGCTCGTGATTGCCAATACCATGTCATGATGCTCCGGCGTCATCAGCTCCACATCCGAACCGCAGCTGCGCCAGAACTGCTCAAGTCTGGCCACGGCAGAAGGATCACTGTCTGGCAGCGGCGTCAGGATGCACCATCGCTTCTCAAACAGTTCCGCAAAGCCCGAAGTGGGACCCGACTGCTCCGTGCCGGCAATGGGATGCCCGGGAATGAAATGAACTCCGGTTTTCAGGTGCGGCACGACATCATTCACGATGGCGGTTTTCACCGAGCCTACGTCAGTAAGAATGGCACCCGCCTTCAAATCACCGGCGATTTCCTTGGCAATTTCGCCGCAAGCGCCAACCGGCACACACATGAAAACCAGGTCGGCATTTCTTACTGCCGCGGCTGCCGTTTCATGCATGCTGTCCACGAGGCCCAGCTTCACGGCAGTTGCGCGCGTTTCGGCACTTTTGGCAAAACCTGAAATGTGATGAGCCAGTCCATGCCGCCGGATGACGTGGGAAAGCGAAGAGCCGATGAGCCCAATGCCAATAAGTGCGATGCGTTCAAACTGCGGGGTCATTTCAAGAAATCCGTGAGTGCGGAAACGACGGCGCGGTTGGCGTCGTCGTCTCCCACAGTGATCCGCAAGCAATTTGGCAGGCCGTAACTTTCCATGCGGCGTATAATGATTCCATGGTCGATCAGATACGCATCCGCCGCCGGTGCCGATTTTCCACCAGCACCACCAAAGTGCACCAGCAGAAAATTACCGACACTTGGTGTTACCTGCAGTCCTATCGCTTCAAGCTGCGAGGTGAGCATTGCTGCCCACTTTGCATTGTGCGAAACGGCAGCATCCACGAACTCCTGGTCTTCAATCGCAGCAATTCCCGCCGCAATAGCCGCAGCACTGACATTGAAAGGCCCACGAATACGGTTCAGCACTTCGGCCACATGGGCAGGGCAGTAGGCCCACCCCAACCGCAATCCGGCAAGGCCATAGATCTTAGAGAAGGTGCGCGTCATCACCACATTTTCCGAAGTCGCCACAAGTTCGATGCCGCTTTCATAGTCGTTGCGTTTGACATATTCGGCATAGGCCGCATCCAGAACCAGGAGCGTAGACTTAGACAATCCGGCGTGCAGCCGCTTGACCTCATCAAAGGGCAGATAGGTTCCGGTTGGATTGTTGGGGTTGGCAAGAAACACCATCTTGGTCTTTGGCCCGACGCATTTCAGCATGTTGTCCACGCTTGTTGCGTGATCAACCTCGGGGGCCACGATTGCCTTGGCACCATTCGAACTTATGGCAATCGGATAAACCAGAAATCCATATTGCGAATACACGGCTTCATCACCCGTATTCAAATAGGCATGGGCCAAAAGTTGCAGCAACTCATCCGAGCCCGCCCCACAAACAATCGAGTCCGGATTAAGACCGTAGCGCCCGGCGATGGCACTGCGCAGCTGGCCAGCTGAACCATCTGGATAAAGCGCGAGCGAACTGGCCTTACCGGAATATGCGGCAATGGCCTTGGGCGAGGCGCCAAAGGGTGATTCATTGGAGGATAGCTTGTAGACCTTTGCACCCCGCGCAGTCGCCTTGCCCGGCGTATAGGGAGAGATATCCATGATGCCCGACTTGGGAACAGGACGCATCGTTACGGGTATGGCAGTCATGGATTACTCTCAAATGGTGAGGCGTAGTGACCCGCGACTTTCAACCCAAGCGACGGATTGGTGCGAACCAGGCTCACCAGCGGGGTTTCATGGTCCGACAGAAAGCCCGGCAGACACGATACCCGCCGCGTCCCCAACTTTAATTGCCAGGTGGGTGCAGGTAAAAAATCACGGGGCAACTTCCCATCGCTCACCACGAGGGTTTCATCTTCCCCGGTAGGCTCCGAAATGGAATGGCCAAAGACCAGAAGCTTTGGAATGGGATCAGCTTCAATGAATGGCAGGCAGGCCACGACTTTTGCTGCACCCCCGTTGCCCTTTGCAAAGGCGTCCGCCCACGGCGATTCCGTCTCAACAATGCAGATGTCACCGGGGCTCGTATTGACCTGCAGGAGCGCCTGCGCCTCATCGCGGTATTCTTCAACCGGCATGGCGCCGAAATAGTCGCGAATGCGCAATCGAAGCCCCGTTGATGCGTTGAGACGCTTGCTGACATGGATGGTAATGGGCGCCTGGCTTTGGGCCGACCCGGTCAATATTACCCGCCAAAGACGCACCAGGAGGTCTTGGGGAACCAGGCTTTCCGGACGCCTGAGCAGGCGGCGCAGGATTGCCGCCTCGCGGGCCGGGCGAAACGGTGATACTGCAAGGCTGCCATTGTTGGCCTTAATCGTCCGCACGTGCTCTGAAGCCGCAAACCGCCGTTCGAGCAGGGTCATCAGGCCATCATCAATGGCATCCATCTCGCGGCGAATGTCGTCAAGCTCACTCTCAGGTGCTGGTGGTCCACTCATGCTCTTCAAACTCTGACTTAACTGCTGCCGTTCCCATGTGCCGTCATTCATACTGGCAGCCGTCACAAAAGCAAAGGCTTCCCATCGGCATCATGGACTTCAAACCGGGCAGGTGCCGGCAACATGGTGGGCCGGAAACGTGGCATGAGCCGGCGCGCCCGTTTTCCCGACGAAAACGCGTATACCTGCTTTACCGCCTCGACGATGATTACGCCGGAAAGCCGTGGTGCCAGCCATCCACCCACGCGCTCAATGGCAGCCGCTCCCCTTAGCACCACACGCCGGGATATGGGTGGCATTTGCAGGGCGTAGGTCCAGGACTGGGCCGAAAATTGTGCCTCTTTCAGGAGGTTGCCAAGCTGGGTCCGCGAAAATGGCTGGCCATAGCCAAAGGGCGAGGAATCAAAGCTCGCCCACAGTCCCCGGCGGTTAGGCACCACCAGCAGCAGTCGTCCCTGCGGGGCCATGACACGCCAAATTTCCTGCAGCATCTCAAGCGGGCTGTTGGTGAGTTCAAGCCCGTGAATCACGAGGGCCAAATCAATGGTACTTTCCAGGAGCGGAAGATCAAGCTCATCAACGAGGGCCGACTTCACCGGGCCATCCACCGGCCAGTGAATGACCCCCTGCCGCGCCAGCATGAAGGACAGGTTGCGGGCGGCATCTACGGAAATTTCATCCAGATAGGGCGATGCAAAACCAAGCCCCAAAACATTCATGTCGCGGAGGGGGCCATACTTCGGCTTGAGTTTGCCAGCGATGAGTCTGCGTGTGGCATTTCCCAACGGACTGGCGTAAAACTCTCTTAATTCAACAACATCCATGGGGACGACAAATAGCGTTTTATCGGCTATTGGTCATCCGATAAGTTATTTAAGGTTTATAAATTCATGTCCCATCTCGATATGCGTCAATTCATGTGTCTGTCCGACAACTACGGTGTCATCATTCACGATCCCAAGACTGGCTCCACCGCCTCGATCGACGCACCCGACGCCGATGCCGTGGAAGCCGAACTCAAGAAGTTCGGGCGCCAGCTCACCCATATTTTTACCACCCACCACCATGCCGACCACGTGGGCGGAAACCTGCGGCTCAAGGAGCTTTTCGGCTGCAAGATTATCGGTCCCAAGGCAGAGGCGGAGAAAATCCCGGGAATTGATGTTCTGGTGTCCGGCGGTGAAACATTCACATGGGCTGGCCGGGAGGTGAAGGTCTTCGATTGTCCAGGCCATACCAGCGGACACATCGCCTTTCACATTCCTTCAGAATACTCGCTGTTTGCCGGCGATACAGTTTTCGCCATGGGGTGTGGCCGCGTGATCGAAGGCACGATGGAGCAGATGCACCACTCGGTAAACCAGTTCCGTAGCCTTTCACCCAATACGTTCGTCTATTGTGGCCATGAATACACGGAAGCCAATTGCCGCTTTGCGCAATCCGTAGAACGGGGCAACCGCCAGCTCAACCAGCGGGCCCAGGTTGTGGCAGCACAGCGTTCACGCGGCGAAATGACCTGCCCCACCAGCATTGGCGATGAATTGCGCACCAATCCCTTCATGCGCTGCGACAGCCCGGAAATCAGGAAGCATCTCAAACTGGAGGCAGCGAGCGATGCTGAAGTGTTTGCCGAGCTGCGCACCCGAAAGAACAATTTCTAAACCCTGCGTTTGAAGATCATATCTTTGGCGGCAATGACGGCACCACCAGTGATCAAGGCGCAGGCCAGTACGATTGACCAATGGAACGCGGCAAAGCCAAACATGATCAGCACCAACGTTGACAGCAGCGGAGCCGCGTAGGACAGGGTCCCAAGCACCATGATGTCGCCGTGCTTCAGGCCAAAGTCCCATGTGTAAAATGCAAGCCCCAATGGCAACATCCCCAGGCCCAGGACCGCCATCCATTCTGATGGGCCAAGCGGCCAGACAGTGGGTTCGAACAGATAGTGGGAAACCAGTGAAAGCGCCGCTGAAGCGAGGCAGAATCCAGAAACCACGTCGGTGGGAACATTGCCAAAGCGTCGTGCCAGAATTGAATAGCCCGACCAGATGATGGCGCAGGGAATGGCCAGCACATGTCCAAGCTTCACACCCTCGCTGAAATTAAATCCATTGCCCCTGGTGATGACAATGATTGCTCCCGCCAAACCCAGTGCGACGCCCGCAAGGTGATGAATGCGCAGCTTTTCTCCTGGCAGAAACGCTGAAAACACCACCAGAAATAAGGGCCACAGATAAGCGATGAGGCTGACTTCAACCGGCGGTGCGTTTCGGATCGCCGTGAAATAGATGAAGTGATAGCCAAACAGACTGCCGATGCCCAGGATCCAAAGTCGCCAGTCCTGTTGCAGCATGGCCTTGATGGCGTCGCGGCGAAAAACCCACGTTGACGCACCCAGCAAGCCACCAATGAGAAAGCTCATGGCTGCAAGCTGGAAGGGTGGAACTGCCTTGGCCACCGTGGAGAACAGGGCCAGCACGGCCCACATCACAATGGCCGTAAAGCCAACAAGTGTTGCGCTATTGCGTGACACTCACAAGCACTCGTCGAACGGCTCTAGACAGGGGGGAATGGTCATCAGCCGAACCTATCACTGACCTTGGAGAGTTTTCGAGTGGCTGATATCTGAAAAGCCTTGCGCCCGAAAATGCTGATCAGCACAGCGCCAATAATAATGGCGCCTCCCAGGAGGGCGGCTTTGCCAGGTTTTTCATCCACAAAAATCCATGGCCACAGGGGATTGATAACGGCATCAAGCATGGCGATCAGCGTCAGTGTTACGGCCGATACGGAAATCGCACCGCGGATGTAAAAGATGAGCGGGATGGCAAGCTGGAGGGTTCCCATGGCCGCCAGTAGCACCGATTCGCGAAGCCCGACATTGAACCCGCCGCCCGGATGGCCATTGGTGAAACCAAGTGTGCCTGCAATGAGGAAGCAAAAGACACCACCAAGGCAGATGGCGGGCACCATGTCGACATTCCTGTAGCGGCGAAGTGCCAGCGTCTGCCCGGCAAATGCCATCGGCACCCCAAGTGCCAGTATGAGTCCCAACACGCTGCCCGATCCAATGCCGTCCCAAGCGATCACGCACACACCAAGTATTGCAAGGCCCGCGGCAATCCATGCTTCAGGCCCAGGCCGTTCACCCGTTACCCAAGGACTGAGGAGAGCCGCAAAGAGGGGTGAGGTTGCGCCAATCACTGAAACAGTGGCAGTGCTCACCATGGTCAGGGAAGTTACATAGAGCGTGGTACCGAAGGCAAAAAACAATGCCGAGAAAATGAGTGCTGCACGGGGAATTTCAACGAACTTTTGAATGAAGCCCCGGCCATACACCGCAATCAGGTAAATCAGCAACGCAACAGCGGTCCAGTAACCCCGCCAGCAGTTGATTTGCCAGCCATCCAGCCCCGGCAACAGCCGGACAAATAAACCAGAAAGACTCCATCCCAAGGTGGCTAGAAGAACGAAAAATATGCCGGATCCGTAGCTTTGTTCGTGCCTTGCCAATCTGTTTCCCCGCCCCCGTTGCAAACAATATTCCAACCGTCATTGCGCGAGGAAGAACCGGATTGACTGAAGAATCAACCGCGCAACTTTATGTTTTCCGGATCATACGGACTTTCCACAATAACGCTAGCCTTGAACATTTTGTCGAGAATCTTGATCTCAAGTTCGGAGCCTAGTGCGGCACATTCCGGCTTCACCATGCCAAGTGCGAGTGACATATTGGCCCGCCAGCCAAACCCGCCATTGGTGGCACGTCCAACCAGCTTGCCATTTGCATAAATGGGTTCGGAACCACGGGTATCGGAATCCGCATCCGTCACCCCATGCACTTCCAGGGTGACAAAATTCCAGTTTAAACCTTTTTCACGGCCGGCAACCAGGGCATCCCGTCCAAGGAACTGGCCCTTGTTGGGATGCACAAACCTGTCAAGCCCGGACTCGTAGGCCGAATACTCAATCGACAGTTCACGCGGTATCAGGCGGTAGCTCTTTTCGATTGAAAGCGACGACATGGCCTTGATGCCATAGGGCCTGATGCCAAATTCCCTGCCAGCTTCCATGAGCAGGTCAAACAATGCCACCTGGCTCTCGATGGGGTGATGAAATTCAAAGCCCAGTTCGCCCACAAAGTTAACCCGCAAGGCATGGCAGCCAACGGCTCCTACCGAAATTGACTGTCCGGATAGCCATGGGAATGCTTCGTTGGAGAGATCCGTGGTGGTCAGTTTCTGCAGGACCTTTCGCGAATTGGGTCCAGCCAGCACCAAAACCCCCAGCCGCGTTGTGATGGGATTCAACTTGACGCTGCCATCAGGTGGTAAAAGCTTTCTGAGCGTATCGTGGTCATGGCGTTCATAGGCACCCGCCGACACCAGGTAAAACCGGCCTGGGGCCCATTCATAAACCGTGAATTCCGCCCGCACCCCACCGTTCACCGTAAGCAGGTGGCAAAGTGCGATGCGGCCCATTTTCTTGGGAATCCGGTTGGCAAGGATGGAGTCGAGCCAGGCTCTTGCACCCGGACCCGACACTTCCATTTTGGCAAATGCCGACATGTCCTGGAGTGCCACATTGTCCATCACGTTGCGGCATTCTTCACCGACAAAGCGGAACGCGTTGGAGCGGCGAAACGACCACTTCTCCACAATGCGGCCATCTTCCGTGGGTGCTGCATGATTGTGGTTGAGCAGGACATCCGGCCTGTCCAGGTCCTTGTCTGACAGTGCATAACCCGCTGGTGCAAACCAGCCTGGCCGCTCCCAGCCGTAAACCGAACCAAATACAGCACCCAGGTCCTTCATGCGGTCATAGCACGGCGTGCGCTTCAACGGCCTGGCCGCTGCCCGTTCTTCTTCAGGATAGTGCATGGTGAAAACATTGGCGTAGGCCTCTTCGGTTTTCAGTTTCAGGTAGCCCTTGCTCGCATAGGGTCCGAACCTGCGGGGATCAACGCCCATCATGTCAATCGTCGGCTCGCCGTCCACGATCCATTCCGCCAATTGCCACCCCGCACCGCCGGCCGCTGTGACACCGAATGAATGGCCCTCATTGAGCCAGAAGTTTTTCTTGTCCCAGGCAGGGCCAATGATCGGTGAGCCGTCCGGTGTATAGGCAATGGCACCATTGTAGATTTTCTTGATGCCCAATTCCCCAAAGGCAGGAACACGCGCAATGGTCGTTTCAATGTAGGGTTCCAACCGTTCCAGTTCCCCCTGGAACAATTCGTATTCGCTCTGGTCTGAGGGTCCGTCCATGTAGCAGCAGGGCGCACCCTTCTCGTAAATGCCAAGAACAAATCCACCATTTTCCTCGCGCAGGTACCACGATGAATCTGCCTCGCGCAGAACACCCATTTCAGGCAGCCCCTTGGCTTGGCGCTCCTTGATGAGGGGCGATGGCTCCGTGACGATATATTGGTGTTCGACCGGAATGACCGGAATGTCCAGTCCCACCATGGCACCGGTCTTGCGCGCGAAGTTGCCCGAGCATGACACGACGTGCTCGCAGGTGATGTCACCCTTGTCAGTTTTCACCAGCCATTCGCCCGATGGCAACTGCTCAATCGCCACGACAGTTGTATTGCGATAGATTTCGGCGCCGCGATTGCGCGCACCCTTTGCCAAAGCCTGGGTAAGGTCGGCTGGCTGGATATAACCATCGTCAGGATGCTGGATGCCGCCAAGCAATCCTTCGGTTTCGCACAACGGCCAGATGTCCTTGATCTGCTGCGGCGTAAGCTTGTTGACCTTGACGCCAATGGTTTCAGCTATCCCCGCATAATACATGAACTCGTCCCAACGATCCTTGGTGCGGGCCAAGCGGATGTTCGATACCTTCTTGAAGCCTACGTGCTGGCCTGTCTCTGCTTCCAGTTCACCGTAAAGCTTGACCGAGTATTTGTGAATCTGGCCGACGGAATAGGACAGGTTGAACAGTGGCAGCAGTCCCGCCGCATGCCATGTGGAACCGGAGGTGAGTTCCTTGCGCTCCACCAGGACCACGTCGCTCCAGCCCTTTTTGGCAAGGTGATACAGCGTTGACACGCCAACCACGCCACCACCAATAACAACTACCCGGGCCTGCGTTTTCATGGGGATTTCCTTTGGAACCAAATATTGAATTGTGGCCACATTAGTGAGAGAAATTCAACAGTCGTGAATTTGAGCGACGGGGGCCGGACAGAATCCGACACACACCTACGCCAAGCCCGCGTGTTTGATGATAAAGTCAGTCAATGCCGTCACGTCGTCCCGGTCAAAAACCGGTACCGGGCAGCCAGCGATTTGACCATTTGCAGCGACTGCCACGATGGTGGGATCCTCCCCTGCCAGAGGCGGGTTATCAAGAACCAGGTTCCGGACTTCGATCTTGTCGTGTCCATCCCTTTTATAGCCTTCGACGATGACCAGGTCGCAAGGGGCGAGCTTTGCGAGAATGTCGGCTAGCGGTGGCTCCGTCTCATGGCGCAGCTCGTGGATGATGGCCCAGCGCGATTTTGACACCACCGCTACTTCCATGGCCCCCGCCCGGCGGTGGCGGAAACTGTCCCTGCCCTCGTGGTCGATGTCAAAGGAATGGTGGGCATGTTTTACCGTGGATATTTTGAATCCCAGAGTCGTCAGGGACACGACTAGCTTTTCCACCAACGTGGTTTTGCCGGAATTCTTGAAGCCCGCTACGCCTATGATTTTCTGCGTCATGAGCCGGCACTCACGATGCGTGCTGCCATCTTCAAGTCTTCTGGCGTGTTGACATTGAAAAACGGATCATGGGGCATATGCGGCCAGGTAACAGTTGCTGCCGACACACGCTGCACCCAGTCTTTCACGCGAAGCAAGCCGTCCCTTTGAATGGCGTCTTCGATGTCGGTTAACAGATCGGTTGTCCATGCACCAATGATGTAATGATCCTGTCCTGCCGAATGTGCAATTGCGGCACGCGACTCCTTGGCCTTTCCAACCAGGCGGGCGGCAAGATCGATTGGCAGAAATGGCGTGTCCGATGGAACCGTTACCAGATAGTCGGCGTCTTTGGCGTGGCGCAAGCAGGCATGCAGCCCGGCAAGTGGAGTCGTTACACGGGTGAAATGATCCGGCACAATGTCCACGCCAATTTCTGAAAATCTTCGCGGGTCGCCATTGCTGTTGATAAAAAGACCATCAACTTGCTGGTCGAAGCGGCCCACCACCAGATCCATGATAGTCTTGCCCGAAAGCTTGAGAAATGCCTTCTCTGTCCCGCCCATGCGCGAGGATTGACCACCGGCTATAATGGCACCGACTATCTTCATGGAACGATATGAGGGTAAATCCGCTGCTGTGGAATCCATGCGACGATCTCATCGCCCGCATGGATAGCGCCTTCCCGTTCCACCCATGCGGTAAGGCCTCGCTTGTTCCAGGCACCTTTCACAAAACCGACCGTTACATCAGGATGATGCTGCAAGATGACATCCGCAACCTGGCGGCAGGGGTGGTTTTCCATGTCGACCACCAGGGTGGCACCCGATGGGAACTGCAGGCGGGTGGAGGGCGTAAGGAGCGTGAGATCAGGAATTCCACGGGTCACGAGATTGGCCCCCAGCCATTCCGCCTTTACCTCAGGCAGCCCCATGGCCAATGCGATCTCTGCCAGCTCTTCCTCAGAGACGATTGTAAGCTGCCTCACATTCCGGATGAGGGTATTGCGTGGATACTGTTTCAGGGTGCGGGAGTCGGATTTGCGGGTAAGCCCGCCATGAACGTCACCCTTGATGCCGGCGAATGAAAGTTCGAGCGTTGCAACAGCTGATTTTTCCAGCCCGGCTCCCCGGTCTGCACTTGCCAGCAGTTGTGTGGCCCGTCCCGTAAAGGCCGCCTTTGTCAGAAGAGATTGCACACGAAGCTCCCATTCCCTTTGTTTTCCCCTATACTATAGCCATGGCGCAGCATGAACCTGAAGAAATAATTGATCTCAAAGGGCTCCTTTGTCCCTTGCCTGTGCTGAAGGCTGCAAAACGCCTGGCTTCCATGCAACCCGGCCATGTCCTCAAGGTACTTGCAACTGACCCCATGGCCGCCATAGACATGCCCCACTTTTGTAACGACCAGGGCCATGCGCTTGTCTCGAATGAGCGTGATGGCGAAATTCTTGTATTCAGGATAAGGCGCAAATGACCTATGATTTCGGCAGTT
>JANMKJ010000085.1:0-1596 GCA_031371945.1 Rhodobiaceae bacterium | reverse complement strand
TTTGAAGGACGAATCAGTCGCAAACCATTCTGGTTAAGCCTGCTGGCATTGGTCGTGGCCCAATGGATACTGTTTATCATCCTGGGAATGGTTTTGGGAACGTCGATGACCGCCATGGAGCCGGCAGCCGATCCGGCCGCCATGAGTGCTGCGGCAATGCAGGCAATGATCCCGATGTGGATTATTATCATTCTGTTTCTCTATCCATCGCTCGCTATCTACGCCAAGCGCTGGCATGACCGGGGCAAGTCCGGCTGGTGGACATTGATTGCTCTTGTACCATTCATTGGCGGCATCTGGCTGCTGGTTGAATGTGGCTTCCTGCGTGGAACCGAAGGACCCAACCAGTACGGCAACGACCCCCTCGGTTGAGATATTGAAAATCGAATTGAATGACGTCCGGTCCCAGTGGTCGGGCGTCTTTTTTTGCCCTATATTGTGACCCATGAAAAACCTGCCGACTGATTCCGTTGCCATTCTGCAAGACCTTGTCCGTTGCCGATCGGTAACACCCCACGAGGCAGGCGCCCTCACAGTCCTCGAAGATCTGCTGAGCGCCCATGGTTTCGTCTGCCAGCGCTTAATCTTCAAGCAGGAAAACACGCCGGACGTTGAGAACCTGTTTGCCCGCATCGGATCAACAGGTCCGCATTTATGTTTTGCGGGCCATACGGATGTGGTGCCAACCGGTAACGATGCTGATTGGACCCACGAGCCATTTTCCGCGGAAATAAAGGATGGATTTGTCTTTGGCCGTGGGGCAACTGACATGAAAGGCTCCGTCGCGGCCTTCGCAGCGGCTGCCATTGATTACCTGACGGCCAACGGCAAGCCTGCGGGATCCATCTCATTCCTGATTACCGGGGATGAGGAAGGCCCTGCCATCAACGGCACCATCAAGGTTCTGGAGTGGATGAAAGCCAATGGCCATATCCCGGACCACTGTCTGGTGGGTGAACCGAGTTGTGTCGATCAGCTCGGCGACACGATGAAAATCGGCCGCCGGGGGTCGCTGAGTTTTGATGTCACCGTTGAAGGCACCCAGGGTCACGTGGCCTATCCCAACAAGACTGACAACCCCATTCCGAAGCTCGCCCGCTTCATCGATTGGATATCCCACGCCAAGATCGACGATGGCAACGACCATTTTGGACCGTCCACCCTTGCGGTCACCACCGTTGAGGTCAACAACACCGCAGGCAATGTGGTGCCCGCCCGTGCCTCGGCAAAATTCAACATCCGCTACAGCACGGAACACACCTACCAGTCATTGCGTGAATGGGTGGACGAGCAGATAGCCAGGGTACAGGCCGATATTGGTGGTCGCTGGATCGTGAATTCCTATGAAGGGGCTGAAGCCTTCATCACCGAGCCTGGCGCATTCGTGGGCCTTGTGCAGGATGCGGTTGAACAGGAGACAGGCCTTGTGCCGAAACTGTCCACCTCCGGCGGAACTTCAGATGCACGCTTCATCAAGAACTACTGCCCGGTGCTCGAGTTCGGCCCCACCAATGCAACGATCCACCAGGTGGATGAGCGCATATCGGTGGAGGAATTGCACGCCACGCAAACCATCTATGGCCGCATCATCGAAGC
>JANMKJ010000076.1:0-5214 GCA_031371945.1 Rhodobiaceae bacterium | reverse complement strand
ACGAAGAATGTGTAGCGGATCATTTTGGTATTCCCTCTCGTGTGTTTCGATCTTGAAACCTGTTTAGTGAATCAATGTGGAACCCAACCTGAATGTTCCGTTCATCTGGCGTTTATCTTCGCCCCGATTCATGCAACTATTGGTGAGATGGAGCCGTAATAGAGCATATGAACGCTACAATTGACCCCATGGACCGGGAATTGGACGGCCTGCTGCCCCGCATTGCGGAGGGTGACAGGTTGGCCTTTGGCCGCCTTTACGACCTGACATCGGCCAAGCTTTTTGCCGTGGTGCGCTGTGTATTGAAGAAGCCGGAACTCGCAGAAGAGGCCCTGCAGGAGGCTTTTATGAAGATTTGGCAGCGGGCAGCGTCCTATGAGGCAGGCTCCGTCCGGCCCATGGCGTGGCTTGCCGCCATTTCAAGGAATCAGGCCATCGACATCAAAAGGCGATTCGCCGAGCGCATGTCGACCAAGGCCCTGGAGCTGGATGAAGCCAGTTCCGTAGCCGTTTTACCCCAGGCGGAGCTCGCCATGGAGCTCACCCGCCTCAAAAAATGCCTGTCCAGCCTCTCCGGCGAGCGCCAGGACATGGTTTTGCTGGCCTATTACCAGGGCTGGACGCGCGAAGAACTGGCCGCCCAATACAACAAGCCGGCTACCACCATCAAAACACTGCTGCGCCGCAGCCTGACCGTTCTGAAGGAGTGTCTCGATGGCAAAGCCTGATGAACTTGATGAATTGGCCGCCGAATATGCTTTGGGAAGCCTGCCGCCGGCCGAACGGGCCATGGCCGAAGCGCTGATTAACACCGATCCGCTTTTTGCCATCCAGGTCAAGGCCTGGGAACGGCGGCTGGTCCCGCTCGTGTTGGCGCTCGAGCCGGTTGAACCACCGTCCCGCATTCGCGGCGCACTGATGAAAGCCATCGCCGGAGACAATCCGCAGTCGGCAACGATCGTCACCTTGCAGCGCAAGGCGCGAAACTGGCAAATGGCAACGCTGGGTGCCAGCGCCATCGCCGCATCGCTCGCGGCTTTCCTGGTTGTCGGCACACCAACCCAGCCTCCCGGCGACCAGCGCTATGTGGCCGTGCTGCAGGCCGAAGGACCCGGACCCGCATTCCTCGCCTCGATTGATTTGGTCAACGGCAGCATCAGCGTGCGCACCATGGGTGCACCGTCGCAGCCCGGTAAATCCTATGAATTGTGGGCCGTGGGTGGCGGCCGCGACAAACCGCAATCGCTCGGCGTTATCGATGCATCCTTCCGCATTCCCGCCAGCAAGCTGGGCCAGTTTGATGCAAAGGCGCTGGGTGACACCGTATTTGCCGTAAGCCTTGAGCCGGAAGGTGGTTCACCCACCAGCCAACCGACGGGTCCCGTCATGTTCACCGGAAAGCTTGTGGCTACCGAATAGGTTTTCTGCCGCACTTGCCGCATTGCCGCCTTATTGCGCCCCATTGTGTCTGCATATGGGTGGAATCATTTCGCGTCGTCTGTTTTTGGCGTTGCCGTTGGGGGGGTGTGCAGCGAGCGGCTCACTTTATCAGCCGGACGCCGTGTCCGTGTCCAAGGGCCACGGCACCATTTATGTCTATCGCCCGCAGCTTCCGCTCGGCAAGCAGGGTGAGGAACCGTTCGTTTCCATTGAGCGCAAATCCTATGGCCGGCTGCGCCCGGGCGGCTTCGTGGCAGGCACCTTTCCCGAGGGCGAATACAGCGTCACCGTCCAGCAAAGCGTTTTCCTGCTGCTGCCCACCATTCCCAAATCCGTTTCAGTCTCGGTCGTGCGCGGCAGCCAATCCTATGTCCGCGTCGACCAGGTCATTGATTCCGTCGGCACCACCAGTGGAGCATCGGTCAGCCAATCCATAACGATAGAAGAAGTGCCATACGATATCGGGCAGGCAGAGCTTGCCAAGTCACGGCAAAACACCCAGACGACGCAATAATATCAAACATGACGCATTTGTTTTGTGGCCGCTCGGCATTCATCCATAGTAATGGGTGGCGCTGAGGAGATGTCCCGCATGACCATGATTGAAGTCTTGAGAAAGCAACACCAGGATGCAGTCACTGCAACCCGTTCGGGCCCGCCCAAGCGCACGTCCAACCAGTTTTTTGGCGTGGGCCCCATCACCGACGCCACCAGCGACGAGGTGAATGCCCGGCTGCTGCGCTATGAATTTGAAGCGTGGCTGGAAAAGAACTATCGCAAGCTTGACGACAAGGGCCGCGACCTCGGTCCTTTCACGGTTGGTGAAATCGGCCGCAGCATGCATCGGGGCTATCCCGCCGACAAGTTCCTGCTCGACATGATGCGTGAAATTCACCGCTACTTTGAATTCCCCAAGGCCAATAAAATGGCGGTGGGCCTCGGCGGCGGACACAGTGGCTTTACCGTCTGCCTCATGCACATGATGAACGCATTCGATACGGCCCAACACGTGTTTGTGGATACGCCCGAACCCGAATCCGACGTGGCAAAATCGGGTGGGTTCTTTCGCCAGTCCTGGGGTGCGCAGATCATTGAGCTTCAGCGCTATGCCAGGCACGGTGACGAAAAGCGCATCCACTTCGCCAGCGAGGAGGGCACCATCCCGACAGCCGACCAGCTGGAAAAATTGGGCATCAAGATATTTGTGGGTGTGGGCCATGAAACCACCGGTGCCACGACGTACACAGGCACCGACATCTCAAACCTTTTGGACTGGATTGAGCGCAACCCGGCGGAGCACCACGCCATTCTGGACTCAACCTCAATGCTGGGTGCCATGCCCTGGGGCGAGGCAATCGTCCGGCGCGTCATGAATGAATGCTGCCTGTTCACCCCGTTCCAGAAGGCCATCGGCGGCATTTCCGGCTACTACATCGCATCATTCACCCCCGCAGCATTGGCACTGATTGAAGCCAACCAGAAAACCCCATCCTGGGCCATCCCGCGCCAGTTGAAACTGGCGGCACCCCTGGATGCCAAACGGCCCCTCAGCGGGGAGCGCAGTGTCAGCGTCGGGCCCATCTATGATCCCGCCGCCGACAAGATGGTGGGCGGCGTCATCAACACCTACAGTACATTGGCCTTTGCCGAAACCACCTTTGGCCTGCTGCGGTCCGAACGGCGCCTGGGCTCGGTCACCGATCTCAACCGGCGGTCCATGGCCAACCGTGCTGCCATCAACGAGTGGATTGCCGCCCACCCCATGCTGGAGCTTGGCGTGGCCGATCCGGAAAGGCGTGGCATTGCCGTCACCCTGCTGCGGGTGAAAGATCCTGAAATCACGGATCCCGCCCTTCACGCCCGCATCATTGCCCGCTCAAAGCAGATACTGGGTTACGAAGGCCTGACGCATCCTGATGGCACCCACGAACCGGGGCTGGATGTGGCGCGCTATGTCAACGCCTTTCCCGGAACGCCGGGTGATTACCGCGCCTGGATCGGTGGCATTCGCGCTCCCGAAGATGTGACCGCGCTTCTCGACAACCTGCACTACGCCTACTTGCGCGCCAAGGTCCTGGTGCTGGAAGAAGAACTCGCCGCATTAGGCGAGAAATTCGCAGTGTCCAACAGCACGAATGATCGCCAGCGCCTGGATGATCCGGCCCGTGCCCACACGATACTGGTCTGTGATCTTGTCGGCCTGATGCCAGACAGGAACGGCGTGCCTGATGCCAGCGTGGTGCGCTCACACATCGAAAGCAAGGGTGGTGTATTCCACGATGCAGGCTTGGACGATGCGGCAAAGCTCGCCAAAGGTCGCCTGCATTTCTTCTACCAACCGCACCTGTCGACCGAAGCTGAAATTCTGAAGGTCACTGGCAAGGGCCAGTACGATGCCGTGATTGCGGCTGCAACATTCCTTCCCAGGGATGCAAAGTTTGCCATTGGAGGGGTGCGCATCGGGGCAGGGACCGGAAACATGGCCTGCACGTGCTGGGCACCGGGCGGTGGCGCCGTGCTGATGAACACGCCAAGCTTCAACAGTCGTGCCACGGCACAGATGGTGATGAAAGCCTTGCTCAGCGTTGCCCCCGACATCGATGTGGACGAACTCCACGCCCGTGTCGTGGCCGGAGACTTTGATACGGGCCGCAATCTCAAGGAATTCCCCACGGAAAAACTTGAAGGCAAAAAAATCGCCATCATTGGCTACGGCAATATCGGGCGTGAAGTTGCCAAGCTCTGCAAGGCCTTTGGCATGCAGGTGTCCATCCATGCGCGTCCCCGCCACCAGGAGTGGATCGAGTCCGAAGGTTTTGAATATGCACCAACGGCCGAGGCTGCAAGCTGCGGGGCCGATGTCATCAGCCCGCACACCGGGCTGGGGGCACTCAATGCCGCTACGGGGAAATATGTAAACGCCGGTGTCGTGGGCGCGTCCGTGCTTAATGCCATGAATGATGGTGCAGTCCTGATCAACTACGACCGCGGCGAAGTGGTTGATGCCGCTGCCCTTGATGCAGCCCTTTCAAGTGGCAAGCTGCGCTTTGCCTGCATTGATGCTGATCTCTTCGTCGATGCCAAAACCGGGGCAACGTCGGGCCCCATGGTGCCTTACCGCGACATGGAGCAGCGCCATCGTGGCAAGATGCAGTTGCTGCCCCACGCGGCTGCCGATACTGAACACCTCTCCCGCGTTGAAGGTGCAAGGCAGGCCGTGGACCAGATCTTTGATCTCATACAATTCAAGACCGTAACCAATCTCAAGGGTGAGCTCCCCGCAGGCTACAGCAATGCCGGAGCCCGCACCGTGAACGGGGTGGGCAGTGTCACGCCTGGCGACCTCGCGCGCGTCGGCGAAGAAGCCATCGCCGAGGCCCGCAAGCAGGCCGAGGCCATGGCCGCCATCTGGGGTGCCATCTCGGCCACCACCAACCCCGACCGCCGCCTGGACCTCATCAGCCGATACGGTGCCCTGCTGGTCAAAACCGGCAACCAGCACCAGGTCCTGTTGGAAAAGCTGGGACTGCACGGACCCTACACGCCCTAGCGTTGTTCTCGCACCGCGGAAACTCCGTCATTCCCCGCACCACCTTTGTGTCATCCCCGCACGTGTTGCGGGGACCCACCTTTCCGCTCACACCATGGATCGCCGGAATAAATCCGGCGATGCTTCCTTTTACTCTTGACACCTTCATTCCTACTATAGCATTCGTGTTCTTATTATGTTCCACACACAGACGACATATACATTTGACTGGGCGAGGGCCATCG
>JANMKJ010000546.1:0-2084 GCA_031371945.1 Rhodobiaceae bacterium | reverse complement strand
TGATGGCGAAGTATTTGGCCACGTCATTGGCAATGGAAAAAGTGGTCAAGGAACCGCGGGTCATCAACAATTGCTTTCCGATCTCCACGATTTCGATCAGTTTGGTCGGGTTGGAATCAAGGTCAACCATGTTGCCAGCCTCGCGTGCTGCTTGCGTGCCAGATTGCATGGCAACACCCACGTCTGCCTGGGCCAACGCTGGTGCGTCGTTGGTGCCGTCACCGCACATGGCAATCATGCGGCCGCTCTTTTGCTCAGCGCGAATGTAAGCCAGTTTGTCTTCCGGTGTGGCTTCGGCGATGAAGTCGTCAACCCCGGCTTCCGAGGCTATGGTGGCTGCTGTCACCGGGTTGTCGCCCGTTACCATCACAGTGCGAATGCCCATGGCACGCAACGCATTGAACCGTTGCTTGATGTCGGGCTTGACCACATCCTTGAGGTGGATGACGCCGAGCAGCTGACCATTTTCAGCCACACCCAAGGGTGTGCCGCCAGTGCGGGAAATGCGTTCAACCGCCTCGGTGAATGCTGCAGGTGCCTGCGCTGCTGTCAATTCAGCATATTTGAGGATTGCATCCACAGCACCCTTGCGGATCTTGCGCCCGGCTACATCAATGCCCGAAATTCTGGTGCTGGCCGAGAAGGGAATTACGACCGGCTTTGCATCTGATAGCCTTGGTTCAGCCAACCCGAAGTTTCCTTTGCACAGGGCGATGATGGATCGTCCTTCCGGAGTCTCATCGGTCAGGGATGCAAGTAACACAGCCTCAGCGAGCGATTTTTCGGTAATGCCGTGAACCGGCACGAGAGCCGTTGCAAGACGGTTGCCATAGGTAATTGTGCCGGTCTTGTCGAGAAGCAGTGTATCCACGTCGCCTGCGGCCTCCACGGCACGGCCAGAGGTGGCGACGACGTTGAAGCGGATCAGCCGGTCCATGCCAGCAATGCCAATGGCCGATAACAGGCCACCAATTGTTGTAGGAATGAGTGTAACCAGCAATGCCACAAGCACCGTGATGGAAAGTGTCGTGCCAGAATATCCGGCCAACCCCCAAAGTGTCACCACCGCGATCAGGAATATGAGAGTTAGTCCGGCGAGCAAAATTGAAAGGGCAAGCTCGTTCGGCGTTTTCTTGCGCTCTGCCCCTTCGACCAGTGCAATCATGCGGTCGATGAATGTATTGCCAGGTGCTGCGGTAATTTTGACCTTGATCCAATCCGACAGCACCGTGGTGCCTCCCGTAACAGCAGAACGGTCACCACCCGACTCTCGTATGACAGGGGCTGATTCGCCGGTAATTGCTGACTCATTGACGGATGCGATCCCCGCAATAATTTCACCATCGGCCGGAATGAGGTCACCGGTTTCAACAAGCACCAAGTCACCAGGCTTGAGCGTGTTCGCAGATACTTTCTCAAAAATGCGGTCATTGGTTTCCGGAATGACCAGCCGCTTGGCCATGGTATCCGTGCGGGTGCGGCGAAGGGCGTCGGCCTGGGCCTTTCCACGACCTTCAGCCACGGCCTCGGCAAAGTTGGCAAACAGCACCGTGAACCAGAGCCAGGCCGCAATCTGGCCCGAAAACCAGGCGGTACCGTTGCCTGTGAGATAGTCACGCAGCCAAAATGCCGTAACCAGCGCCGCCACCACTTCAGTCACGAAGATGACGGGGTTGCGCGACAGTGAACTGGGGTTCAGCTTGAAGAAAGAATCTGCAATGGCTTGACGGAGAATTGAGCCATCAAAAAGTGCAGGTGCCATGGATTTGCTTGTCATGTTTTATCTCCGATCAGAAGGTTTTTCCGGCGAGCATCAGGAAATGTTCAACGATGGGGCTGAGCGCCAGGGACGGGAAGTATTGCAATCCACCAAGGATAAGGATCACGCCCACCAGCAGTGCAATGAACATGGCTCCATGGGTGGGGAAACTGCCATTGGAGGCTGGAATTTTGGTTTTTGCAGCCAGGGACCCGGCAATGGCCATCATCGGTACGATATAGGCAAAGCGACCAAGGAACATTGATATGCCAAGTGTCGTGTTATACCAGTCGGTATTGGCATTGAGGCCGGCAAAAGCCGAGCC
>JANMKJ010000508.1:0-15758 GCA_031371945.1 Rhodobiaceae bacterium | reverse complement strand
CCGGCTCGCCCTTGGTATAGGCCTGCTCTTTGCGGTTATAGGTGTGGGTAATGTGGTCAACGCCTGCAATCATGGCGCCAAACATCTTGCGGTTGCCCACCATGCCGCCCACTGAAATGCCGCCGAAGTTCACGCCGTGGTAACCCCGTTCGCGGCCAATAAGCCTGGTGCGGCTGGCCTGGCCAATGGTGCGCTGGTAGGCCAGCGCAATTTTCAGGGCGGTGTCGGCTGCTTCTGAACCGGAGTTGCAGAAAAATGCATAGTTGAGGTCACCGGGTGCCATGGTGGCAAGCCGTGATGCCAGTTCAAATACCTTCGGGTGGCCGTACTGGAAGGTTGGTGCAAAATCGAGTTCGGCCGCGGACTTCTGGATGGCGGCGACAATGGGGTCACGGCAATGACCCGCGTTGGAACACCACAGGCCGGCGCTGCCATCCAAAATCGGACGGCCCGCCATGTCGTAGTAATGCATGTCCTTGGCCCGGGCAATCATGCGCGGGCGCTGCTTGAACGCCCGGTTGGGCGTAAAGCCCATCCAGAATGGCTCAAGGTTGTTGGGCGATGCTTCCCAGGTTTTGGAATCGCTGTGGATCTGTGGTTTGTTCATATCAAAAAACTCCGGACCAGTGTTCCATGCTAGATAGCAGGTTTAGGCGGCATAGGGAAACATGCCAGACTTGGGCCATTACCCCAGCCAGTTTCCGCAGAGAAAGAAATGGATACAGAATGTTCAAAACCCCCACCGCCCTCGCCTTTAGCCTGTTCCTGGCCAGCGCCTACCCGACTTTTGCAGGCGAAATTACCGATGCCGGCGCTGCCGCCGAACAAGCCGTAACCGATGGCGACTATGAAACGGCCTTTGACCAGATTGAAACCGCCAGGGCCTCGATTTGGGAGCAGGCTCCCCTCACCCTCAGGAACGTGACCTTCACATCGGGAGAACCCGCAGGCTACGGCATCTATGAGAAGCGCCCCACCAGTGAATTCAAGAGCGGCGAAACCCTCATTGTTTACAGTGAGCCCCAGGGCTTCGGCTATGGTGAGGATGGCGATTACAGTATTATCGACATGGGCCTCGATTATGAGCTGAAAGACGCCACCGGCAAGAGCCTTGCCAAGCAGGAGAGTTTTTCCAATTGGAAAATCCGCAGCCTTTATCCCAACAAGGAATTCATGGGCAAGCTCACCTTCAGCTTCACCGGCATTCCCGTGGGTGACTATGAACTTTCCACCACAGTCCACGACAAGAATTCGGAAAAGTCGGCGTCGTTCTCGCTGAAATTCAAGATCATTCCCTGAGGTCTGACAAAATCCCACCACAATGCCCCCGCACATGTGAGCGCGGGGGATTTATTAGGGACGCGCGACATGTCATCATTTTCAAACATCATTGCCGGTGGGCTCATTGGCTTAGGCGTTGCCAGCGGCGGATTTCTGGCTGGCGAATCACTGGTGAAAAGCCGCCTGGGTTTTCGTACCGTGACCGTCAAGGGCCTGGCCGAGCGCGAAGCCAAGGCCAACATCGGCTTTTGGCCCGTCCGCTTTGTGGCAACCGGCCCCTCGCTCGAGGAGGCGCGCACGTCATTGGAAAAATCCGAAGGTGCGGTGAAATCCTTCCTCTCGGCTCACGGCTTCACTGAAAATGACATGCAGGTGAACAATATCCAGGTGGAGGACAAGTTGGCGGGCTACAGCAACCAGGGCGTTTCCCCGGAATTCCGCTTCGTGCTGACCGAGGATATCCTGGTGAAGTCGTCCGAGGTTGACAAGCTGGCGGATGCGGCCCGCAAGATCGGTGACCTGCTCAAATCCGGCGTGGTATTTTCATCCGATGCCTACAATGCCGGCCCCTCGTTCATTTTCACCAATGTGAATGAACTCAAGGGTGACATGCTGACTGAAGCAACCAAACGCGCCAAGGAAGCTGCCGATAAATTCGCCGCCGAATCCGGTGCCAAGGTGGGTGATATCCAAAGCGCCAACCAAGGTATCATCGAAATCAACCCGGCGGTTGAAATACCAAATTCACTGCCTGAAAAGCAGATCAACAAGAAGGTCCGAGTGGTCACCACCATCACCTATTTCCTGTCAAACTGATCGGGCCCTTGGCCTGCATGAGCAAAGCTGGGGTGAATCACTCATTCCCTTGAACGCGGATGCCCCTGTCATAAATACTGATGATGGTGTCATCCGATGGAAAATAGGCGGGCTCAACGGGAGTGAGCTGGGCCTGAATGCATTTCCAGCTTCCCTGTTCGCGTATGTAGGTATCGGTATAGCTCGTCATGCCCGTTATTTCCTTGTCGCCATGGCGCTCCACGTGCTTGTTGGTGGCACGCACCAGGCCTAGGTTGCCGATGACCGTGATGAGTTCATCGCGGACGTCCCAATAGGTGATGACGCCGGGGTCAAAAAGGTTGGCCCAGCGTTCAAGATAGGATTTCCTGTCAAGCCGCATTCCATTGCTTGAAATGCTGATAAAATCCGGATGAAGAAGGGCGTCATGCGACGCCACGTCATTGGTTACAAAATTATGGATGAAGCGGGCATTCAGTTCGCGCAATACCCGCATGGAGTCGTGATCGGGAGACGGCTTTTGAAGATTTGTCATCGTGGTTTTCCTGGTCGAGTTTTGGCAACAGGGTGCCATTTCCAGGCTTTTGTGACTTGGGGAAAATTGCTATATTCTCACAATGTCGCAGAACCAAACCCGCACCTTGCAATACGCGCCAAAAAATGGAGACAGGACTTCCCGCGGGCGCCGCATTGCGACGGGCAGCCAGTGGAATGTTACTGATTTTGTCTGCAGCTCCGGTCCCGGTGATCGAAGGTTTGAGGAGCGGCACCAGGACTTTACCATCGCCGCAGTTATTTCCGGAATGTTCACTTGCCGAACCGATTCCGGCTGCCACCTCCTGCATTCCGGGGCGTTCTTTTTGGGAAATGCAGGTTGCGGCTATGAATGCGGACATGATCATGGCACCGGAGACCACTGCATTTCTTTCCACTATGCGCAGGATTACTTTGCGGAGATCTCATGCGTGGTTGCCGGCAACGCCAAGTTCGTGTTTCCCGCTGCCATGCTGCCTGCATCCAGGCAATTGACGGCCACGATGGCGGCCATTGAACGCTCGGACGAGGGTGTCGATAGTGAGGCAGTGTCAGCTGCGGTGGCCGAAACCGTGATTGCAAAAGTCTCAGGCCATGCCGTCAATTCGCGCCATGTTCACCCCCGTGATGCCAAGCGCATTGGAAAAACGTTGAACTATATTGAGGAACACGCCTTTGCCGCCATTAATCTCGAGGACCTGGCACTGCAGGCCTGCATGAGCAAGTATCATTTCCTGCGCTGCTTTAAAGCCGTGGCTGGCATGACGCCCCATCAATTCCTGCTTGCGCTGAGAATACGGAAGGCTGCACATCAATTGGTTTCAACCTCCAAAAGCGTCACTTCGATTGCCATGGATTGCGGGTTCGAAGACTTGTCGACATTCAATCGGCGTTTCCTCAACACGTTCGGCAGAAGTCCTTCGCGTTACCGCTGAGTTTAGGCGTGCAGAAAATTATACCTGTGGTTTATTCAAACTAAATGATCGCTTTATAGTTGCAGAAACCGTTGCATCCTTAACACTTCGTTAAATTTTCGCTCGATTGGGAAAGCACAGTGCGGGCAGTTCAGTTGACTAGATTGCGTGACTCTTATTTAAACGAGCTGGAAATTTTCCATCTAATACTAAGGGACGCGCGCATGAAAAACTCATTCAAACTGGGCCTGTACACGGCTCTCTCACTGTTTACATTTGTAAGTGCGGGATCAGCAGTCGCCGCTGACTTTGCAGCTGAGTCCTATGATTGGACGGGCCTTTACCTTGGTGTTTACGGCGGCGGCGGTGCCATCGTTGACAATATCGAGGTTCCACCATTGGGTGGAGCCAATCTCAATGGCCTTGGCGGCGAGGGACTTCTTGGCGGCGTGTTGGCTGGTTATAATTACCAGATGAACAATATCGTGTTCGGCCTGCAGGGCGAGCTTGGCTTTAATGATCTCCATTCCGAGCTCAATGTTCCAGGCCTTCTCAACATTGATGCGCGTCAGGGGTTTGTTGCGGCTTTATCGGCTCGGGCCGGTTTGCTGCTGACCTCAGATACGCTGGCCTACATCATCGGCGGATACAGCTATTCCGACTATAAGCTCTCCAGCAACGCATTTGCCTCGATCAAGGAAAACTATGACGGTTTCCATGTGGGCGGCGGTCTCGAAACAAGGGTTGGCTCGAATACCACGCTGCGCGCTGAGTATCGATACACCAGCTACAGCGGTGAGGACTGGGGCGCAGGCCCACTCCTGAACATTGAACCCTCATCCCATACGGGGACTGTTGCCCTCGCCTATAACTTTGGCGGTGGAAGTGGTTCCAATGTTTCAGCTCCTGCGGTTGCATCAGATGGTTCTGACTGGACCGGGCTGTATCTTGGTGTTTATGGCGGTGGCGGCGCCATCGTTGATAACATTGAAATCCCGCCCTTGGCTGGTGCCAATCTGAATGGCCTTGGTGGAGAAGGCCTGCTTGGTGGGCTCATGGCGGGTTACAATTACCAGATGGACAATTTTGTGGTGGGCCTGCAGGGGGAAGTCGGCTTCAACGATCTCCGCTCGGAGCTTAATGTTCCAGGACTTCTCAATATCGACGCCCGTCAGGGGTTTGTTGCAGCCCTATCGGCGCGCGCTGGCTGGTTGTTTACACCTGATGCCATGGCCTATGTCATCGGTGGCTATAGTTACTCGGACTATAAGCTTTCAAGCAACGCGTTCTCGTCGATCAAGGAAACCTATGATGGGTTCCATGTTGGTGGCGGCCTTGAAGCCAAGGTAACTGCAAACACAACACTGCGGGCAGAGTATCGCTACGCGAGCTACAGCGGCGAAGATTGGGGTGCAGGTCCATTCCTCAACATTGAGCCATCGTCCCATACCGGTACTGTGGGTCTTGCCTACATGTTCTGACGACCGACATCTACGGAACATAAACCCGCCAGCTCTGCGAGTTGGCGGGTTTTTTCATGGCCGCTGGGCCCGGAGGTGGGTTGGGCAATGCTCGCCGGACTGCAGCACTGGCAGCATGTTGGCCCAGATCGCAATGTTGCGGTCGACGAAATCCGCACCGAGCTTGGCTACGGCACCTGCATAGAGCGGGCCCTTCAACATCTCGATTTCGTTCCTGGCCGTTTCACAGTACCAGGCATTGCGGCTTGTTGTTTCAATGTTGATGAATCCCGCCTGCTGCATGGCGTCCCGGTAGCGGGCAGGAGAGGCCATGCCAAAATCGAGGCCTTCAGACTCTACGTAGGCCTTCATCTGCGGGCTTGGTTCATGATCGTGACCGATCAGCCAGTCAGAAGCGACAAACCATCCGCCCGGTTTTACCACCCGAAACACCTCGCGCATGAGGCTGTGCTTGTCGGGTACGTGCACGATCGAGTCCTTGCTGAACACAATCGCAAAAGTCCCCGGTGGAAATGGCAGGGGGCCCGGGGCAACTTTCAAAAACCCTGCACGGTCAGAAATTCCCGCCTTTGCCGCGCGCGCACGGGCGTGGGCAAGAACCGTGTCTTCCACGTCTATGCCCGTGACGTAGCCCACACCGTAGGTTTGAACCAGCAGCACATCTATGCCTCCGGCACCGCATCCGATATCGAGAACCGACTTGCCCTTGAGGTCAAGACCGGACAGGAGTCTTTCAACTTCTGCCGGTCCCCCGGGGGATAGCCAGCCGTCACCCCACAAATGCTCCAGCATACCGATGAGCTGGTCGTGGTAATGTTCATGTGCGCCTGTGTCTTGCATTTCGAGGCAGTCTTTCTTTGTTTCGGCAAGTGGTCAAGTACGATAATGTGCGGCCGGAGGAGGCACGTTCATGACACTTCCGTTCACGCCCGACTTGGGGACCAAGCCCGACATCGTCCCATTCTTTGACGAGCCCACCAATACGGCGAGCTACATTGTCCACGATCGTGCGTCGGACGCCTGTGCCGTGATCGATTCGGTCATGGATATTGATTATTCCGCAGGCCGCATTACGTCCGAAAGTGCCGATGCAATCATTGCGCATATCATTGCCCGGAACTGGAAACTCCAATGGCTGATCGAGACCCATGTGCATGCGGATCATCTTTCGGCGGCCCCTTACATTCAAGGCAAGCTCGGGGGTTTGTTGGGGATTGGCGAATACATCACGACGGTACAGGAAACCTTTGGCAAGATCTTCAACGAAGGAACCGAGTTCCAGCGAGATGGCACGCAGTTTGACCGACTGTTCAGTGACGGTGACAGCTACAAAATCGGCGCGCTCACCGCCCATGTGATGCATACGCCGGGGCATACGCCGGCCTGCATGACCCATGTCATTGGCGATGCGGCTTTCGTCGGCGATACACTGTTCATGCCTGATGGGGGTTCGGCGCGGGCGGATTTTCCCGGCGGCGATGCGCGCGTATTATTTCGTTCAATCAAGCGGGTGCTTGAATTGCCGGCAGCGACACGGCTTTTCGTCTGCCATGACTATGCCCCCGATGGCCGTGCCATCACCTGGGAAACCACCGTCGAAGACGAGCGGCTGTACAATATTCACGTTGCCAATGGCATCACTGAAGATGCATTCGTCGAGATGCGGGAAGCACGAGACAAGACCCTGGGCATGCCCAAGCTGATCATTCCGTCCCTACAGATCAACATGCGTGCGGGCCGATTGCCGCCCAAGGACGAAGCTGGAAAAGTCTTCCTCAAGGTGCCGGTGAACGAGCTTTGAGCTCACGTTTTCGGGCCGGCCTTCTTGGCCGCCAGAATAGCCAGCATGTCTTTCAGGGCATGGGGTTCGAGCCTTGCGATGTCGTCGGCCAACCGGTTTGCAAGTTCTGTCGCCTGGGGACTGAGACCGGAGGTATCAATGGTGATGCGAGGATGGGAAATACGGGCGAGCCTTGCGACCTCTTCGGCTTCGTCCCAAATGATGTTGAAATAGGTGATGATCCGCTGGATCAAATGCCAGCCCGGCCGCCCACGCTTGCCATGTTCAAGGGCCGACAGATAGGCGCTCGAAACACCGATGCCTTGTGACATCTGTTTGAGGGTTATGCCGCGATCGGCACGAAGCTTGCGGATTTTTTCGCCAAATGGCGTCATGTCACTGGTCCCTGATGCGACGCAGCTTTACATAAAAGGCACCGCCTCCACCATGCCTGGGGTGGGCCGGCTGAAAGCCCGTGACGTGGGTGCGAAACGGCGCTTCATGCAACCACTCGGGCAATTGGCGACGCAGCCTGCCCTCGCGCTCGGGTGCATAGAAGTGTTCGCGGCCGTGCAAGGTGTGGCCAGCGAAGGGTGACGCGCCCTTCCCCGTGATGACGAGGACAATTCCCAGGCCCTGCATGCGGCGATGGCTGATGAAATCAAGGAGGCGGATGCGGGCTTCTTCCAAATTCATCCCGTGCAGATCAATGCGACTTTCAATTTCCACCTTGCCCCGCATGAGCTTCTGTTCGGTGCGACGGTCAAACCCGGTTATGGGCGGGGGTGCTTTGTGAAGGATAGGTTTCGCTGCTGCCGGTTTTTGCGGTACAAACAGATTGACATGCTTTGAAAGTGGGGCGGGTGCGGTACCGAGCTTGAGTGCGCCTTTGCCAAGGGGCCGGATCGTGCGGGTGACTTCATCCCACAGCCCCCGGTCGTGGACCTCAAAACCTTTTCGTTTCATTGGAATTTCAACAGCCTGGCGGCGAGTCTTTTGGGCAGCAGAACGGTCATGGCTCCGGGGCTTTTCATTTGACCTGCATTCTGGGCTGCCTTCTCACCCCATCCCCAATAGACGTCACCCCGGACATGGCCCTTGATGGCCGTGCCCGTGTCCTGGGCCACCATCAGGTGACGAAAAGGTTGCAGTTCACCGTGAGGACCTGACGGCACGTGGGCGTCGAGCCAGACGGGGGTTCCAAACATCCATAGACTGCGATCAACAGCCAGGCTTCTCAGCGGCGTGAGCGACACCTTTTGCGCGCCGGGTGCCCCAAGCGTTGCATCATCGACCTCTACTTCCCGGAAAAAGATGAACGACTTGTTTTCCCACATCAGCTCACGCGCAGCCTTCGGGTTTTCAGCCATCCATTTCCTCAAGGCCTGCATCGACATGTTGTCTTTGGTCAGAATGCCACGCTCGACCAGCAGGCCACCGATTCCGGCGTAGGGTTGACCGCTTTTTCCAGCATAGGCCAGGCGCATGAAACTTCCGTCGGCAAACCGAATACGGCCTGAACCCTGCACATGGATAAAGAATGCATCGACCCAGCTTTTGAGCCACACCAGTTCGAGGCCCTGGGATTTGAGTACACCCTCCTCGATTTCACGCCTGGTAAAATAGGCGTGCGGCCTACCGTCTTTCATGCGACCGTATTTCATGCCGAGACGATGTTCAGTTGCGGCATCAAAACTCTTAAGATCGGCTGGCTTGCGATAGACGGGAACATCGTAACCCTTTCCGGGGATGCGGGCACCTTCGGCTTCCGGCTCATAGTAACCCGTGAACAAGCCTTCCGGTCGCACGGGGTCTGCCACGGCGAGGGCCACGAATTGCGTTTCAAAAAACTTGCGGGGATGTTCAGTCAAGGTTGCCGCCTTGCAGACCGCCAGCCAGTCACGCCGAGAGCCGCCATGCTTCACTGGTCGTTCAAAGGCGTGACCCGTTTCCAGGATTTCCTTGCAGGATCTTTTAAAGGCAGCCAGGGCCGCGGCGTGATCGTCCAACTGCCAACCATTTAAATGTTCAAAGGGAACGGCCTGGAGAATCGGTTTTGCCTCGCTGGTCATGGCAAAAAACATGGCGAAAAAGACACCAAGACTCAAGCGGCCAATCAATTCAGGGTTTCTGTTGAGACCACCCGCCAATTTGGATCCTTCTGTGTCACGTCGCGTTCGAACGACCACACATCGGTCACATCCTTGATTTCCTTGGGATCACCGTCAATGAGAACGCCCGCTTTGTCGTAGGTTGCAGAAATCATCTGGCTGAAAAACTTGATTGTAATGCTGGCCCGCTTCTCATTGAGGGAGGCAGCGACAAAGTCGGCCTTTTCAAAGCCCACGAATTGAAATGTGAGCTTTTCCCCGGACTGCAGCCTGCCATCGATGGCCTTTGAGAATCCGTCGAGAACGTCGCGCGACAGCAGGTTCTTGAGAGCCGCCTTGTCACCGCTGGCAAACGCCTCAACCACCATTTCATAGGCCAGTTTTGCCCCGTTCAAAAAGGTCTTGGGCAGGAAGGTAGGATCCGCCTTGGCGAGTTTTTCCAGACCCAATGCAACCGCTGAGCCATCCGCAGCATACCCGTCCCAGACCGGTTTTGCAGGTTCCACATCGATTACCTTGTCGCTACCGGTGTCTTTCTTGGGAAATTCCAACACATTGGCATTGGCCGCTTCCGGGGCCGGCTTGAAAGTTTTATCCAGCGGCGAGCGTTCATTTCCGGTACGCTGGCCCAAAACCGAACGCAGGCGCCACAGCACAACGATCGCAATTCCTGCCAGAAGGAGGTTCAGAGGATCAAAAATCTGGTTCATGGATGCATCCTCACACTGTTCTGACCTTCAAATCACGCCTGAATATTGAATTTTTTGGGTAACACACCCTATATAGGACACTTCGGGTGAGGTCCAAGGACCATTCTGCGTTAAGGATTTGAAGTGTTGCGCCATTTGCCAAGAGTAATTTTTGTCATTTTCCTCATTGAACTGGCAAGTCTGATCTGGTTGGGCAGCCATATTGGAGTTCTGCCCGTATTGGGCGTTACGATACTTGACGTCATTATCGGAAGTGCCCTTATCCGAAAGAGTGGTACCAATATTTTTACAGCGATGAAATCGCAAAAGTTGGACGCCAAGGCTGTTTCGAGCGGGGCCGCCGATGGTGTGTTTGACGCAATTGCCGGAGTGCTCTTTATTATTCCGGGGCTGGTCAGTGACGTGATAGCACTCATTTTGCTCCTGCCATGGATACGCAACCGTTTTGCCCGGGTTGTCGAACCCCATGTTTCAGCCAGAATGGCCAGGCGTTCGCCTGGGCCTGTTATCGACGCCGAAGTTGTGGAAATCGATGACGCTACGCCGTTCACTGGCAATCCCGCCCGCGATTGAAACAGTCTGCTTGCGGGCAGGCGGTCTTCATGTTAGCCAATTCAAATTATGAGTTGGCTTAATAGGGGCACCGGAGAGGCGATTAACCATGGTAAAAAAAGCAAAGATTGCGCCACGCAAACCTGCAGCTAAGGCGACGAACGGTGGTGGCAAGACTGTTGCCGCCAAGCAGCCCAAGGTTTCGGGAGCAAAGGCTCCGGCGGCCGTTAATTTACAGGTTCCCCCACCACAGCCGGGGAGTCAGCCCTCGATGCGGATCCTGGGCCAGTACCTCAAGGATCTGAGTTTTGAAAATCCAAATGCGCCGCAGGCGCTGGCTCCCAAGCAAAACCAGCCGGACATTAATATTTCCGTCAACGTGAATGCCCGCAACCTGGCGCCAACGGACTTTGAAGTTGAGTTGCACCTCGATGCCAAGGCAACCTCGGAAGGCAAAGTGGTGTTCGCTTCCGAGCTATTGTTTGCCGGCGTGTTTCGCATGGAGAACTTTCCAGCCAACATGCTGCATGCGGCGGTTCTCATCGAGTGTCCGCGCATGCTGTTCCCGTTCGCCAGGCAAATCCTCGCGGACGCCACGCGCAATGGCGGATTTCCGCCGCTTATGCTCGATCCTATTGATTTTGCCAGCATGTATCAGAAGCGCATGAAGCAACAGGCGGCAGCTACGGCCTAGGCTGGTTGCTCGTCCAGAGAGCTTCCGGGCCGAGGTCAGCCACCATCTTCTCGTGCAGGACTATCTCTGCAACCGTCAGCCTGTCAGGCAAGGGGTGGGGTCGCGTCAGATTGATGCGCGACGGGCCCACCGAAAGGTGACGTACATTATCAGTCTTGGGCAGGGTCAGAGCTATCTGACGGCCACCCAAGAGCTCGAGATAGACTTCAGCCAAAAGTTCCGAATCGACGAGTGCTCCGTGCTTGGTGCGCTTTGAGGTATCTATACCGTACCGCTTGCACAGGGCATCGAGACTGTTTGGGCCCATGGGGTGCCGCTTTTTCGCCAGTGCCAAAGTATCGACGACGCGGTCATAGTGGATGGGGGGGCGTTTCACAAAGCCGAGCTCGGCATTGAGGAACCCCACATCGAAGGCGGCATTGTGGATGATCAGCGTTGTGTCGCCAATGAACTCCTGGAACGCATCGACGACACTGGAAAATGCAGGCTTGTCTTTCAAAAATTGCGTGCTCAGGCCGTGCACGGCCTCAGCTTCGCGCGGCATGTCGCGATTGGGATTTATGTAAGCATGATAGGTTTTGCCGGTGGGCAAGTGATTGAACAGTTCAACTGCGCCGATTTCGACGAGGCGGTGGCCCTGCAAAGGGTCGAGGCCGGTAGTTTCCGTATCAAGTACGATTTCTCTCATTGTCCTGTTTCCCGCTCAATGCCCTGAATTTCCCGATCAGCACGTCGACCTGGTCACGCAACTGGTCGATGCTGCCTGAATTTTCGATGATAAAATCCGCCCTTTTTCTTTTCTCTGAATCTGGTACCTGGCGAAATAGAATTCCTGCCAACTTTTCATCTGTCATGCCTGGGCGTGACAGGGCGCGTTGCCGCTGGAGGTGATCGGGTGCTGACACAACGATGACATAATCGACATCATCACCTTGCTCGGTTTCAAACAGCAATGGAATATCCATAATGACAAAATTAACCTGTTTTGCCTTCCACCGGGAAAGGAACTTTTCCCGTTGGGCCTGGACAAGCGGGTGAATAAGCGTTTCGAGCGTCTTCAGCTTTTTCGCATCGGTCAAAACCAGTTTCCCAAGGGTTTGCCGGTTTATTTCGCCGTTTTGGACTGCATCCGGAAAATACCTGGCGAGTTTTGCAACGACAGCCTTGTCTTTGTATATTTCATGAACTTCGGCATCGGCATCAAACACCGGGACATCAGCTTGCGAAAACAATTTCGAAGTTTCGCTTTTGCCCGTGGCAATCGATCCGGTGAGGCCCACGATGAGCATTAGTTTTGCGCCCCTGACAGGTCAGCAGCGACAATGTCATAGAGCTCCGTTGTCACCTCCGGCCGAATGGCAAACCAGAGTTCAAATCCGCGCACCGCTTGATGAAGTAGCATTCCTAGTCCCCCCAACGTAGGATTACCACGAATTTGGGCCTGGACCAGCAGCGGAGTTTGCATAGGGGAGTAGACGATATCAGATACGATCGTGGATTTGGAAAAATTGCCGAGATCAAAATCCAGTTGCGGCTGACCGGACATGCCCAATGACGTGGTATTGATTAGCAGGTCGCAGTCTGCCATCGCCGACGCGCCATTTTCAAGTCTGAGCGGTTCGACGATGGTACCAAATTGGTTCTGCAGGGCTTCGGTTCTGGCGATCGTGCGATTGATTATGGCAATTCTCGGCGCACCCGCGTCGATGAGGGCACCAATTATTGCTTTTGCCGCACCGCCTGCCCCAATGACGATGACGCAACCGTTTCTGATGTCATAGGTGGGATGGCTTTGGCGCAGGTTCGCGAGATATCCCTCCCCATCGGTATTGGTGCCATGGAGACTGCCGTTCCTGACATAGAGGGTGTTGACAGCACCCAGCCTTTGGGCTGCGACATCCACATTATGCAGTGCGTGGAAGGCCGCTTCCTTGTGTGGTGCCGTTACGTTGCACCCGACCAGCCCGGACTCCGGGAAGCTTGATATGAAATCAGCTATCCCACCGGGTTGAACCGCAGTTCTCTCATACACCGCGTCGATGCCATGCTGTTTTATCCAGTAGTTATGGATCATGGGTGACCGTGAGTAGGTGACGGGCCAACCTATAATGCAGACCTTCTTCATGATGGGATTTGCTCTTCATGGCGCAGGAATTTTAACAGGGGCAAGAGGGGCAAGCCGAGAATTGTAAAGTAGTCGCCGTCGATCCGGTCAAACAGCGTGATACCTCTTTCCTCCAGCTTGTACCCGCCCACCGACGTGGAATAGGTTTCGGCTATGGTGAGTAGATAGTCCTCGACAAACGCGTCTGAAAAATTCCGCATGGTAAGGTGGGCGACGCCACAGTGAGACCAAAGTACTTTTTCATTCCGCGTGCAACAGATAGCCGAGAACAATTGGTGGGTCTTGTTTTTCAACGCATGAAGTTGCCTGCGTGCCTCAACAATTGAGTAGGGTTTGTCAAAAATCTGGTCATCGAGGCCCAGGGTTTGATCAGCGCCAATAATCAGCGAGCCGGGTTGTGTCTTCGATAGGGTCCTTGCCTTTGCTTCAGCCAAGGCAATGGCGATGGCCTGTGGACCAGAACCTTCGAGTAGTTGCTTAACCGCATCTTCGTCGACACCCGAATCGCATGCGGTAAAATCAACTCCTGCGTTCCCAAGAAGGGTTCGCCGGATTACACTATTTGAAGCTAGAACGATAGCCAAAGGAAGCAGTCCTGGTTTGGGGGATAAGCCGTAAAATACATGGTGATCTTGACCTGCGAAATTGTGGATAATTTGCTGAAAATTGGAATGGTTAAGATTTGGTTAACTTTATGAGTTTCTTATCAACAATTGTGGGGGCAACCCAAAGGGGGATATATCTATGTGCATAAGTTGGCAATGTGGATAAGGTTGGATAACTTGATTGGCTGTCAATTTTGATGCGTTGTATATTGATTTTGTTATATAAATTCCGCCCACGTGTCGGTTCTTGGTTTTGTTTGATGTAATGGTATGGTGCATTGGAAAGAGGAAATCAGGGGTGGTGATCCCGTTATTTGCGTTCCAACAACAGATTCATTTAATTAAGAGTCTATTAAGTAGGATAAGTATTTTGACGCAGCAGACTCTGACAACGGTCCTGAACGGGGGTCGTTGTGATCGAAGGCCTATATGGTTCATGCGACAGGCTGGCCGCTATTTGCCGGAATATCGCAAGGTGAGAGGTGAGGCAGGTTCTTTTTTGGACCTTTGTTACTCGCCTGAATTGGCATCGGAAGTCACATTGCAGCCGTTGCGCCGCTACGATCTTGACGCTGCCATTATTTTTGCAGACATCCTGGTGGTGCCCCATGCGATGGGTAACGGCTTGGCTTTTGTTGATGGTGAAGGCCCGGTTCTGGAAACGGTGAGGTCCGGTGCCGATTTGGAGCGATTGGTCGCTGGTACGGGATCGAAGCAGTTTGCGGCTGTTGGCCAGTCAATTGCCAGGGTTCGCTCTGAACTCGACAAGAGCGTCTCGCTCATTGGTTTTTGTGGGGCACCGTGGACTGTTGCCAGTTACATGATTGAAGGGAAGGGGTCAGACCGGAAGCTTGCCCTGCAGTGTGCCCAGGACAGGCCCAAGTGGTTCTCGGATCTGATCGAGCTGCTGGTTGAGAATTCAATCGCGTATTTGTGCATGCAGGTGGAAGCGGGTGCCGATGCCTTGCAGATATTTGATTCCTGGGGTGGCGAGCTGCCGGGAGAATTGTTTGATGATTTGAGCGTTCGGCCAATTCAACGAATTGTTGTCGGGGTGAAGGCCCGATTTCCATCGGTTCCAGTGATTGTGTTTGCCAAGGGTGCGGGAGAAAGACACGCTTCGATTTTTTCTGGAACTGGTTGCCAGGCAGTGGGGATCGAGGCGGAATTTTCATTGGAAGCCGCTGTTAGGGCATTGCCAGGGCACGCAATTTTACAGGGAAATCTCGATCCCGAAGCATTGCTGGGGGAGAAAGACGCTTTGCAGGCTGCGGTATTGCAAATTTTGCGGGGTATCCCGCGTAAACGACACATTTTCAACTTGGGTCACGGAATCAAGCAGTTCACGGATCCTGAAATGTTATCAGTCGTGGTCGAGACAATACGGGAATTTGACCGGGGTCATGCGCATGTTTGAGTGGATCAAAGTTGTGCATATCCTTGCGGTCGTGTCCTGGATGGCGGGATTGCTCTATCTGCCGAGACTTTTGGTTTATCACTGTGGGACCAAGCCGTTGAGCGAGGCAAGCGAGCTGTTCAAGGTGATGGAGCGACGGCTGCTGAAAGCCATCATGCGGCCGGCTGCGCTGGTAACGCTGGTTTCGGGGGGCGGCCTGGTTTTCGCGGGGGGATTTTCACCTGGTGCGGGCTGGCTTTCGGCGAAAATGACTGCTGTTATTCTGCTCGTCCTGTTTCATGGCTTCCTGGAAATTTCTGTGCGACAGTTTGCCCGTGACATTCGGCGGCGTGACGCAAGGTTTTACAGGTTTGCGAATGAGGTTCCGACGGTTCTCCTGATTTTGATTGTGGTCTTCGTGGTGGTTAAGCCGTTTCAATAATAACTGTTGGTATGCATTAAAAAACTTGATATATGACGTCTCAGGACTTTGGCTTCCAAGCTGAACCAGTCTTCCCACCTTTATTGACCCGATCTGCAGAACTGCATCGCGGTTTCATTTTCAACCTGAACGCACTGATTATAGAACATGACAAATATCGCTGAATTGAAGGATATCAAGCTTAAGGACCTTAAGCGCAAGGCACCGGCAGAATTGGTGACCCTGGCCGAGGAACTGGAAGTGGAAAATGCCAGTACGCTCCGCAAGCAGGAGCTGATGTTTGCAATTCTGAAAAACCTTGCGGTGCGCGATATCGAAATCATCGGGGAAGGCGTGGT
>JANMKJ010000077.1:0-3119 GCA_031371945.1 Rhodobiaceae bacterium | reverse complement strand
TTTCCTGGCGAAGTCACTTTCGCGGTAAAATCAAACTCTTCTCCGCAAGTCATCAAAGTACTGGGAGAAACCGGCATAAAAGCTTGGGACGTGGCCTCGGTCCATGAGATGGCCATGGTCGCCAAGGAAATAAAAGCTCCCCGCTTCCACTACCATAACCCGGTTAAGTCACGTCGCGAAATTGCCGACGCGTTCAAGATCTACCACTGCAGGCGCTACGTGGTGGATTGCCGCGAAGAGCTTGCAAAAATTGCCAGCATTGTCGGTCCTTCCAAGGATATCGAAATTGCCGTGCGTTTTGTCTTGCCACGCGATAGGGGTGCTTCCGCGCATGATTTTTCCACCAAGTTCGGCGCTCCCGATCATATCTGCGTTGAGCTGCTGAAGCAGGTTGTAGAACTGGGCTACATTCCGTTGCTCACTTTCCATCCGGGCTCGCAAAGCACCGAACCCCATACCTACGTGCGCCACATCGAGGCTGCGGCCCGGATCGCCAAATCTGCCGGCGTTGCCATCACCAAGCTCAATGTCGGTGGCGGCTTTCCTGCCAACTATGTGCTGAGCACCGCACCAGAACCGGACGTATTTTTCAAGATCATCAAGGAAGCCGTGGTGAAGTCTTTTGCCGAGGACCAGCATCCGGCTCTCGAGTGCGAACCGGGCCGTGGACTTGTGGCAAACTGCATGTCGCTGCTCACCCGCGTCAAGCTTGTCTGCACCGATGGCGATGACATTTTCATCAACGATGGTGTCTACGGCGGCCTTATGGAATACATGCAGGTGCCGGATTTAAAGCCACCATTCCGCGTCATCCGCGGGGGCAAGATCATTGAGGGTCCAGCCAAGTCGTTCAAGGTTTTTGGCCCCACTTGCGATCCACTCGACGTTCTGCCGCACCGGTTGGATATTCTGGCCACGTTGCAGGAAGACGATTACATCGAGTTTGGTTCCCTCGGTGCCTACGGCCTTGCCACCATGACCAACTTCAACGGCTATGGCAGCAATGCAATTATCGCAGTCGACCACGCCTACGCCCTGTAATACGGTGCCGTAGAAAACGGAACCCATGACACTTTCTCCCAACCTTCGCGGCATACTTTTCATGATCGTGGCTGCCGCCGCATTCGTTACCAACGACAGCTTCATGAAGCTTGTACTGGCTGATACGCCTCCCATGCAGGTGCTCGTCATGCGGGGACTTGCAGCAGCATTCTGGTGCTTTCCCCTCCTGTTCATCTTGGGCTACCGTGCCGATATCCATCGTGCTTTCAACTTTTGGGTGGTGTTGCGAGCAGCCTGCGAAGTGATTGCCATCATGAGCTTCATCCTCGCCCTCAACCACATGCCCATCGGCGATGTGACAGCCATATTCCAGATTGCCCCCCTGCTTTTACTCATTGGCGTTGCGGTGTTCTGGGGAGAAAAAATAGGAACACTTCGCATGGCACTAATCGCCGTAGGCGTCACCGGCGCATTGCTGGTGGCCCAACCTGGCAGTGCTTCAGCCTCGCCCTATGCGGCCTTGGGTTTCCTGACCGCCATTGGCTCTGCCTTGCGTGACCTGGTGGGCCGCAAGGTTCCCCATGACATTCCGGGACTCGTCGTGGCGTTCGCCACAATCATCGTCGTCATGGCTTCGGCAGCAATTTCCAATATCACTTTCGAAACCTGGGTTTCGCCGCCGCCGCAGAATATTTTGAAAATGCTCGCGGCGGGCTTCTTCCTCATGTGCGGCCACACTTTCGTGTTTCTGGCCTTCCGTCACGGCACAGCCGCTGCCGTGGCGCCCTTCTATTATAGCTTCACGCTGTGGGCGGTGTTGTCAGGTCTCATTGTATTCAATGACATTCCAAATTGGCTTTCAATTGCCGGCACGCTTCTAATTCTTGCCAGTGGCCTTGCAAGCATCGCATTGGATAGAAATCACACATTGCCACCAAGCCAGCCCGATCCTTAAGGAGATCCAACAAAAAGGGGCAGCGTTTCTGCTGCCCTTCGAATTTCCATTGAACGATTATCTTAGGCGGCGACTGCTTCTTCAGCCACCTTTTGCGATGGTCCGGAGTCCTTGCCCTTGGCAGACACATCACGATCAACAAATTCAATCACGGCGATTGGCGCATTGTCACCAAAGCGAAAACCTGCCTTCATGATGCGGGCATAACCACCCTGGCGACCAGCATAACGGGCAGCCAAAACATCAAACAACTTCTTGACCTGGGTTTCATCACGCACCTGCGCCATGGCCTGGCGACGGGCATGGAGGCCGCCTTTTTTGGCAAGCGTGATAAGCTTCTCGATCACGGGGCGCAAATCCTTGGCCTTTGGCAAGGTTGTAACAATCTGCTCATGCTTGATGAGAGCTGCTGCCATATTTGCAAACATTGCCAAACGATGTGGCACCGTGCGGTTGAACCGGCGACCCTTAAATCCATGACGCATAACTGTTCTCCTTAAACCCGCCCCACCACAGTGGGGCGTTCCTTGAATTAGTAGTGGGTTTCAAATTTCTTGGCGAGATCTTCAATGTTCTCAGGTGGCCAGTTCGGCACTTCCATGCCGAGATGCAGGCCCATCTGTGCCAGAACTTCCTTGATCTCGTTGAGCGACTTGCGGCCAAAGTTCGGTGTACGGAGCATTTCCGCTTCCGACTTCTGTATCAAGTCACCAATGTAGACAATGTTGTCGTTCTTCAGGCAGTTTGCCGAACGAACTGAAAGTTCGAGCTCGTCAACCTTCTTGAGAAGGGCTGCATTGAATTCCAGTTCAGGGCGCGCTTCCTCAAGTACAACCTTGGAAGGCTCGGCAAAATTGATGAACACGGTGAGCTGGTCCTGCAGGATGCGCGCCGCATAGGCAACTGCATCTTCCGGGGTCATCGAGCCATCGGTTTCAACCGTCATGATCAGCTTGTCGTAATCGAGAATCTGGCCTTCGCGGGTGTTCTCGATCTTGTAGGAGACGCGCTTCACCGGGCTGTAGATCGAGTCGATCGGGATCAGGCCGATCGGCGCATCTTCGGGACGGTTGCGCTCGGAAGCCACATAGCCCTTGCCCGAGGCCACGGTGAACTCCATGCGGACTTCGGCGCCCTCGTCCAGCGTGCAGATCACCTGCTC
>JANMKJ010000449.1:0-1699 GCA_031371945.1 Rhodobiaceae bacterium | reverse complement strand
ACTTCGCCGGATTTGGAATTATTCATGGCAAATGATGAAAGTGGCGATGACTGGCGGGCGCAGGTGGGAAAGTCGTCTGTACCCCGCTCGACTGATATTAAACGGGCCCGGGAGGTGGGACGGGGTCGACAAGCCAACACTCCCGAAGAAATCCCGTCATTGGGATGGGTCGACATCTTCTGGAGGGTATTTTGGTCTATATCTGCCAATCGGATCCTGACGACAGCAGGAGGTGTTGCCTTCTTCTCCCTGCTTGCAATTTTCCCCGCCATAGGTGCCATCGTATCGCTCTATGGATTGTTCACCGATGCGAGAACCATTGGCGAGCACACGGCTCTATTGGGCGGAATACTTCCGTTTGGTGTTCTCGATATCGTCACCGAGCAGATAAAGCTGGTGGCCGGACAGCAGACCGATACGCTGGGTGCCGCCTTTCTCATCGGTCTGGGCATTGCAGTTTGGAGCGCCAATTCAGGGATGGCAGCGTTGTTCGATGCTCTTAATGTCGTCTATGACGAGCGCGAGAACCGCAGCCTTTTGAAGCTCTATGCGACCACGTTTCTTTTCACCTTACTTGGAATTCTTTTCGTGATCCTGGCCATTGTTGGTTTGGTGATAGTCCCGCTGGTTCTAAGTTACGTTGGACTTGCGTCAGTAACTGAAAATTTGATTTCAATACTGCGATGGCCGGTACTGCTTGTCACGGTGGGAGTAGGGCTCTCCTTTCTGTATCGTTACGGCCCCAGCCGGAGAAACGCGAAATGGCGCTGGGTCACATGGGGCAGCATTGTTGCAGCGTTACTCTGGTTGACCGCATCAATGTTGTTCTCCTGGTACGTTGCAACTTTTGATAGCTACAACAAGGTGTATGGTTCCCTCGGGGCTGGCATTGGATTCATGGTGTGGCTGTGGATTTCTGCGGTGATCGTGTTGCTCGGCGGTGAAATCAACGCTGAAATGGAGCACCAAACGGCGCGCGATACCACAGAGGGTAAGCCCAAGCCTCTGGGTGCCCGTGGGGCTACGATGGCTGATCACGTCGGGGTGGGCCAGCGCAGACGCAAATGAGCCCAGGCCCGTTCGTGTAACGATGAATTGAACCTTGCGGCACGTATATGCGTTATGCGCCATGGCCTTTTTGGGAATGTATCTTTTTAGGAAAGTATCATGGCAAAAGCTGAGAAAGACGAACAGACCAAGTATTTGCGACGTTTGCAAGTTGTCGCAACCGGTCTGCTTATCCTTGGGATCATCCATATGTTCTCGATGGCGCGGGATTTTTTGGTACCTGTCACGCTTGCATTCATCATCGCCATCACGTTTCGGCCGCTCATCCGGCGGTTGGTCAATAGGGGCCTCCCGGCATGGGCGACAGCAACGGCATTGGCAGCATTCATTCTCTTAGGGGGGTTATCTGCGGGTTACCTCATCAGTGGACCGATCAGCGGCTGGATTGCAAATTCCACAGAAATTCGACAGGTATTGGCAACAAAATTAAAAAGCATCAGTGGGGCGTTTGAGCCACTTGCCAATATCACCGACGAAATCAAGAAGGCAACCGCACCGACGAAAGATCCAGAAGTGACTGAAGTGGTGGTGAAGGAGCCCGCCCTGCCAGCTGTTGTCTGGATTGCCGCGTATCCTGCAACCTACGCGGCGATGTTTACCGGAGCGGTCGTGATGGCACTGTTTCTCATGG
>JANMKJ010000380.1:0-2105 GCA_031371945.1 Rhodobiaceae bacterium | reverse complement strand
GCACCGGACCAACTTGGCCTCTTCGTGAGGCGCGCATTGGTAGTGGAGGCCCCGAAGCGTGCCCTTCTTGACGTTGAACGAGAGGCTCGTCTGCGCGAAACAGGCGCATAGGCCATGTTCCGCGAACTCCTCGGCACACCAGGTCCTGGCGAAGAATCCCCGGTCGTCCGAGATCGGATCCGGATCAATTCGATACGCCCCTGGAATGCATAGCTCCGTAAAACGCATCAGAGAATCTCGACCATTGGTATTGGAATCATGGTTCTGGCACCCATGCTCTATACCGAAGCCAGCGATGTCTGGCGGTTACCATCGCGCAAGCAACGCATGGCGGTTGATGCGGCGGGAATGTTGGTGGAGTTGGCTCTGGCGGCGGTGGCGCTGCTTCTGTGGGTGTTTTTGCCTGATGGACCGTTCCGTTCGGCGGCGTATTTTGTGGCTGTTACTGCTTCGGCGATGACAGTTGCGGTCAATCTTTCGCCCTTCATGCGGTTTGATGGTTATCATTTACTGGCTGACTTTTTGGGCATGCACAGTTTGGGGCCGCGGGCTTTTGCTTTGGCCAACTGGAATTTACGGCAAGTATTTTTTGCACCAGAAGAAGTGGTGCCCGAACAATTGCCGCGAAACATGTTTCGCTTTCTCATCGGCTACGCCTATTGCACCTGGATTTACCGCCTCGGGCTTTTCATGGGCATCGCGGTTCTGGTCTATCATGAATTTCCCAAAGCCATTGGTATTCCTGCAGGTTCGATTGAGGTTTTATTCTTTATCGTCGCACCGGTTTTCAGAGAATTGAGGGAAATGAAGAACATGGGCCTTTCGAATCTGTTTTTGACACGGCGGGGCATGCTGACCACTGGAGTGCTGTCAGGCGCGTTGGTGCTTGCGGCATTGCCGATCAATCATTCGATCAACGTTCCAGCGGTTTTGACGCCGCAACTGGAGACATGGGTGTTTCCGCCTGAACCGGCGCAAGTTATCGCCATGGAGGCGAATCCAGGTGATCTTGTCTCCAGAGGACAGGTGCTGGCGCGGTTGATTGTGCCCGACATTGCCCGGAAAATGCGGCTGGTGCAGATCAAGATCGAGATCAACGCGGTGCGGCTGTCGCGCAGTGTTGCCGATGGCAAGGAACGGGCACAGATGGTGGTGCTGGCGCAGGAGCAGCAATCCTTGCGGGACGAGCTTGCCGGTTTGAAACAGCGCGGCAAGGCGCTGGACATTGTCGCGGTGCAGGATGGCGTGGTGACGGGTGCTGCCCATCCGGTGGTGGCCGGGCGGTGGGTGGGCCGGACCGATCTGTTGTTTCACCTGGCTTCGCGTGACGGTGCTGTAATCACAGGTCTTGTGGCGGACCGGTTTTCGACGCGGCTGGTTGCCGGAGCCAAGGCGCGGTTTGTGTCGGAGGATGGAGCGCGGCGTGCGGTCGATGGTGTGCTGATTGATGTGGGCGCACCCGGGGCTGAGGGGCAGGCCCTGACCTATCTGGCAGCACCCAATGGCGGCCCGGTTGCGGCTGCCATGTCACCTGACGATCACAAGCTGAAACCCTTGTCAGGGCAATTGCCGTTGCGCTTTGCTGTTGCTGGAATGGCACCTGAAACTGCTTTGCGCGGAACAGCGACTGTTGAGGTGACGGCCCAGAGCTTTCTGGCGCAGGCCTTCGGACGGTTGGCGATCGTGTTCCTGCGGGAGAGCGGTTTTTGATTTTGCAGATAGTACAGGAATATCAATCAGTTGTCATTTTAAAGCACTATTTAGGAAATAACAGTTGACAGCGCGCGGTCGTTCTGCTAGAAACCGCAATACTCCAGAAATCCATCCGAACCAAACCACTCCCGGCAACAGTCTTGAGACTTCAAGGAAGACGACGCGGGGGCAGGTGGCGGAAGGTGTCAGAGCACAACTGAACCATTTCCCAGCGGAGGACGAACAAGAAGTTTCAGCTTTTAGTTGAATTATTAACAGGATATTATCACCTAATCGAATATCTCACCCAGGTTCAACTTTGGGGTGATTTGATATGACGCTTTACGTTCGGTCGGGTTCGGAATTTGTTGTCAACACCACCCAGCCGAGAGCGCAGCTACAGTCCGACGGAA
>JANMKJ010000345.1:0-6609 GCA_031371945.1 Rhodobiaceae bacterium | reverse complement strand
CCAACCATTACCAGTCACATTCCAATAGAGCTCATCATATTTATCAAAGAAACCCAACTGCCGCGTCGTACGGTAACGTATCTGGTATTGATGCAACTCTCGACTGACGAACGTATCCTTGTCGCCAATCTTCACCCGCACGCCGTTTGACAGGCTCTCCAGCGCATAGTTCTCGTCCCGCCCGTCGAGCTTGACTGAAACGACATCGAAATCCACCACGACCCGCAGGCCCCTGCTGTCAGTGTACGTCGTGGGAAAGTCGCGGAATATGCCATGGTTGATCTGGTCGCCTTCGGCATTGATCGAAATCGTTTCCGTCACATCGAGTGAGCCATCCACGTTCACTGTGGCTTCGCTGGTGAACTCGTGGATGCGCTCATCCGCTGAGACCTCAAGCTGCAGCAGGAACAGGGCAGCCAGCGCAAGCAGGAAGCGGCGCATGGCAGCTACTTGTTGAAGCTTACTTTTGGAACTTCGCGCGCTGCAGCATCGCCGATTTCAAAAAACTCGGCAGGCGTGAACTTGAAATAGTTGGCAACGAAGTTGCTGGGGAACGACTGGATCATGGTATTGAGATTGCGCACGGCCCCATTGTAGTAGCGCCGTGAAAGCTGGATCTCATCTTCAACGCCCGCCAGCTTGTCCTGCAGGTCGCGGAAATTGGCGTCTGCCTTGAGTTCGGGATAGGCCTCGGCCACGGCAAACAATTTACCCAACGCCCCGCTCATCGCCTGGCCAATGGCCGACTGTTCGCCCACCGTTCCGCCCGAAATGCTCTTGGCCCGAAGCTCCGCAATGTCGCGAAACAGCTTGTCTTCGTGTGACGCATAGCCCTTCACGGTTTCAATCAGGTTGGGAATGAGATCAGCCCGGCGCCGCAGCTGCACGTCAATGCCGCTCCAGCCCTCGGCCACCAGGTTCTTGTTACTGACGAGCGCGTTATAGGCATACATCAAATACCCGGCGATGGCGACGATGAGTGCGATTAATCCATAACCGAGTGTCATTCTGATTCTCCCAAGTGGCCCATGTTTGCAGTATCGCAGCAATCGCCCATGTTTGCCAGCCAGCTTTTTTCTGGCATAAGCGGGCCATGACGACCCACCTTCGCGTTTTTCAACCCCATGCCAACATCTATGCGTTCTACGATGGCCGTGTCGAAGGCTATCGCTTTGCTCCCCACGACAACTGGGTGGATGATGGCGCCCTGTCGTTGGGCATTGCGAGCTACGCCATCGTCGATGCCGACGAAGCCGTCATATATGACACCCACATCACAGTCGCCCACGCCAGGTTCATCCGCAAGGCGCTCGAGGACAAGGGCATCAGGAAATTCACCGTGGTGCTCAGCCACTGGCACCTCGACCATGTGGCGGGCACCGAAGCGTTCAACGATTGCGTCATCATCGCCAACAGGCGTACCGCTGATCATCTGATTCAGCGCAAGGCCGCGATTGAGGCAGGTTCCCATCACGGCATGCCCGCCATCAATCCGCTCATCCTGCCCACCCAAACCTTCGAAACCCAAATGACCTTGCAGGTCGGTTCACTGCAGCTCGAACTCATCGAGGCCAACATCCACAGCGACGACGCCACGGTTATCTGGATCGAACAGCTCGGCATCCTGCTGGCGGGCGACACCATGGAAGACACCGTCACCTACGTCGGCGAACCGGAGAATTTCGATACGCACTTGGGCGACCTCGACAGGCTTTGGACGCTCAATCCAACTCTCATCCTGCCGAACCACGGCGACCCCGAAATCATATCGCTGGGCGGCTATGAAAAAACCTTCATCCGCGCCACCCAGCAATACATCCGCATGCTCAAACGCTGCGTGAATGATCCCGCCCTGCGCGACAAGCCACTTGCCGAAATCATCAACGGCCCGCTGGAAGCAGGCTGGGTCAACCTCTTCGAACCCTACGAAGCCGTGCACCGCCAGAACCTGCAAACCGTCCTCGCCGCCAAGCTGAACTAGCGGCCTCAGCCACCAATCTCACACACCGCCAGAAAACTTTTGATGAAGTGCAGTTCCGACCTTGCCTTGAGGTAGAGCAGCCATTCATCCATCTCTGCCGACCAGTCGCTGAATTTGATAACGCGCAGGCGCGGGTCAGGTGTGAGTTCGCCGGCCGACATCACTGCCACGCCGAGCCCCTGTGCCACTGTTTCACACACGGCCTCGCGACCCTCGATTTCAATGATGGTGCGGGGCTGCAGCCCGCGCTTTTCCATTTCATCGAGCAGGAGCTTGCGTGTCATCGACCCCGGCTCGCGCAACACCAGCGGCAGTTGCGTGAGGCCTGCCACCGAAATGCTCTTGGCTTTCGCCAGGCCATGGTTTTTCGGCGCCACCACCACGAGCTTGTCCTGCCGCAGTTTCACCGCCGCAATGGAATCGTTTTGCGGCCGTTCCGCCGTTACCGCGAAATCAATGGCGAAACCCTGCAGCTGGTGGGTGAGCTCCGCCGAATTGCCCGATATCAACCGCATGGCGATACGCGGGAATTTGGTCATGAACCGGTTCATGTGCGGCAGGATGTGAACCGCGGCATCGGCACCAATGGTGATCTGCCCTTCCTCAAGGTTGGCCGCCCGCGACAGGAGCTCATCCGCCTGGCGCTGCACGTCAAACAGCCGTTCGGTGATCGTGTAAAGTTTGCGGCCCGTATCCGTGAATGCAACACCCCGCGCATTGCGCAGGAAAAGCTGCACGCCATGGGTTTCCTCGAGTTTTCGCACGTGGTCGGAAAGTGCGGGCTGGGTGAGCGAAAGCTGCGCCGCCGCCTTGGAAAACCCGCCGCATTGCGCCACCGCGTGAAAGGCCTTGAGCTGGGTGTATGACATATCAGAATTTCCTATGGATATCATCAGAACATACGATTTGACTGATATCAGTCAAGCCCTATCCTGCCCCCACGCCACGAGGAGAGCCGGATGAACGCACTGCAAAAGCCCCATGTTTCCCCTTTCAATGGTCCCGCCGGACAGGAGGACATGCCCTACCTGCTCACCCCCGGACCCCTCACCACGTCACGCACCGTAAAACTTGCCATGCTGGCCGACTGGGGCTCACGCGACGTGGAATTCCGCCAGGTCATTGCCGACATCCGCTCTGGCCTGCTCAAGCTGGCGAACTGCGACGCTGCTTACGAATGCGTCATCATGCAGGGCTCCGGCACCTTTGCCATCGAAGCAGCCCTCGGCAGTTTCTGCCCGGCGAAAAGAAACAAAACCCTGGTCGTGGCCAACGGCGCCTATGGTGACCGGGCCGCACAAATTCTCGAACGTATCGGGCGACCTTACGTAAAAATCGACAAGGGCGATACCACAGCACCTACTTTTGACGACGTATCGGTCATGCTCGAAGCCGACAAGAGCATCAGCCACGTCTGGATGATCCATTGCGAAACCACCTCCGGAATCGTCAACCCCATTGCCGACATTGGCCAAACCGTCAAACTCCACGACCGCATTTTCATGGTTGATGCCATGTCGTCGTTCGGTGCCATCCCGCTCGACATGAAGGCCATGAACATTGACGTGATGGTGTCATCATCCAACAAATGCATCGAAGGCGTTCCGGGGTTTTCCTATGTGCTGGTGAAACGCAGCATGCTGGAGGCCTCTGTCGGGGCAAGCCATTCCGTGGTACTCGACCTCTATGAACAATGGAAAGGCCTGCACGCCAATGGCCAGTTCCGCTTCACCCCGCCAACCCACGCCCTGGTGGCCTTTCACCAGGCCCTGAAGGAACATGAACAGCAGGGCGGCGTTGCAGGGCGAGGGCTTCGCTATGCCGCCAATGCCCAGTTGCTGGTCAAGGGCATGCGCGACTTAGGATTCACAACCCTGCTGAACGACAATGAGGCAGGCCCCATCATCCAGACATTTCTTACGCCGCGTGATCCCAACTTCCACTTCGAGAAATTCTACGAAGCGTTGCGCCGTCGCGGTTTTGCCATCTACCCCGGCAAGCTCACGAAACGATCAAGCTTCCGCATTGGCAATATTGGCCAGATTGACCAGGCCGTGATGACCCGCGTGCTGGAGGCCGTCCGCGATGTGATGGGCGAAATGAACGTAACTGACTTTATCCCGATCGAGAAATGATCCATGAAAACCGTTGACGTGAATGGCCGCCCCTACCACTGGCCAAAGGCTCCGCTCGTTGTCATCTGCTGTGATGGCAGCGAGCCAGACTACATGGAAATCGCCATGCGTGAAGGGCTCATGCCTAACCTCAAGGGCATGATTTCCCGGGGCGAAAATACGAGGGGGCTCTGCGTCATTCCCAGTTTCACCAACCCCAATAACCTGTCCATCGTCACCGGATCACCGCCGGCCGTGCATGGCATTTGCGGCAACTACCTCATCGATCCTGCCACCGGCACGGAAACGATGATGAATGATCCCAAATGGCTGCGCGCCCCCACAATATTTGAAAATTTCCAAAAGGCCGGTGCCAGGATCGCCGTCATCACCGCCAAGGACAAACTCCGCCTGCTGCTTGGCAAGGGCCTGAAATTTGATGGAAGTGCGGTGGCATTCTCATCGGAAAAAGCCGATCAGGTGAGCCTGGCTGAAAACGGCATCACCGGGATCTGCGAGACCGTGGGCATGGGCGTTCCCGAAGTCTATTCCGCCGAACTGTCCGAATTCGTCTTTGCAGCAGGCGTGAAGCTGTTGGCCTCGATGCGGCCAGATCTCATGTATCTCTCCACCACCGACTACGTTCAGCACAAGTATGCACCGGGTTCGGCTGGCGCCAACAGCTTTTACAAGATGATGGACGGGTACGTGGGCCAGCTTGATGCAGCCGGCGCTATCGTCGTCATCGTCGCGGACCACGGCATGAAAGACAAGCACCTTGCCAATGGCGAGCCCGACGTGATCTATTTGCAGGACGCGCTGGACACGGAATTCGGTGCAGCAAAAACCAAGGTCATCCTGCCGATCACCGACCCCTACGTCGTGCATCACGGCGCACTTGGTTCCTTCGCCACGGTCTATGCCAATGGCGTCGCGGTGGACGATATCGCAAAGGCCGTGGCACGGCTTCCCGGGATCGACGTGGTGTTGAACCGCAAGGACGGCTGCAAGCGCTTTGAATTGCCGGAAGACCGCATGGGAGATTTGATCGTCGTATCGGGCGGCCCCAAGGGTTCCAAAGTCATCGGTACGGCGCGCACCCGGCACGACCTTTCGGGCCTCAATGAACCCTTGCGTTCGCATGGCGGCCTCACCGAACAGATCATACCCATCATCATCAACCGCAAGACCCACGACCTGCCGACGCATTTGCGCAATTTCGATGCGTTCTTCATTGGCTGCAACTGCGTGAAAGAGGCCTAGTCCATGATCAAGGAATTCATGCGCATTGGCGGCAAGAAGGTGGATGCCGAAGGTGCCGTTCCCGTACACTATCCCTACACCAACGACATCATCGGCACGGTTCCGGCGGGTCGTGCCGAGCATGCCGCCCGCGCCTTTGAAATTGCTGCAAGCTTCAAGCCAAGGCTCACCCGCTATGAGCGCCAGCAGATCCTGTTCAAGGCAGCGGAACTCATCCGCCAGCGCAAGGACGCCCTTGCCAATCTCATCACGCTGGAACTCGGCCTGTCCCTCAAGGATTCGACCTATGAAGTTGGTCGCGCCTATGACGTGTTCACGCTGGCAGGCCAGCTCTGCATCATTGACGACGGCCAGATCTTTTCCTGCGATCTCACGCCCCAGGGCAAGGCCCGCAAGATTTTCACCAAGCGCGAACCGGTGGGCGTGATTTCCGCCATCACCCCGTTCAACCATCCGCTCAACATGGTCTCGCACAAGGTCGCCCCCGCCATTGCCACCAACAACTGCGTGGTCTGCAAGCCAACCGAACTCACGCCGCTAACCGCGCTGGCACTGGCTGACATCCTCTATGATGCGGGCTTGCCACCGGAAATGTTCCAGGTCGTCACCGGCTGGCCAAGCGACATTGGCAATGAGATGGTCACCAACGACAACATCGCCATCATCACCTTCACCGGCGGCGTGAAGGTGGGAAAGCTGATTGCTGCAAAAGCCGGATACAGGCGCGCCGCACTGGAGCTTGGCGGCAACGACCCGCTCATCATTCTCAATGATCTGAGCGACGATGACCTCGACAAGGCCGCAGAACTCGCCGTGGCCGGTGCCACCAAAAATTCCGGCCAGCGCTGCACCGCCGTGAAACGCATACTTGTACAGAACAAGGTGGCCGACAAGTTTGTAGCCCTCGTCCTGGAGAAAGCCCAGAAACTGAAATTCGGCGATCCCATGAATCCGCAAACCGATTTGGGCTGCGTCGTGCATGAAGAAGCAGCCAAGGTCTTCGAGGCCCGCGTCCACAAGGCCGCCGAACAGGGTGCCAGGATCCTTTACAATCCCGGTCGAAAGGGGGCCGTGCTGCCGCCGATAACAGTGGATTTGGTACCGCACCAATCGGAACTGGTGTTTGAGGAAACCTTCGGTCCCATCATCCCCATCGTGCGCGTGCCGGACGACGATGCGGAGGTCATCCGCATTTCAAACTCCACGCCGTTTGGCCTCTCGTCCGGCGTCTGCACCAACAACCTCTCGCGC
>JANMKJ010000338.1:0-4629 GCA_031371945.1 Rhodobiaceae bacterium | reverse complement strand
CATCTCCGGCCTGTTCACGGCCTTGCCCCTGATGTTCTATGCCATCGGGGCGAAGGGCTTGCGCCTCACCACCATCGCCATCATGCAATATTCGGCCCCCACGGTGATTTTTCTGATTGCGGTGTTCGTGTTCAAGGAGCCCTTCAGCGCCTATAAATTGGCGGCCTTCGTGTTGATCTGGACGGCTTTGGCGATTTACACTTGGTCACTGGTCAAAGCACATCGCGCAAAATAAACTGTTATATCACTTGCCCGTTGCCCAAAATCTCAGCTATGCTAATTTCTCATAGCTCAAACGGAGTCTCCCATGTCGTCCCGCCACGCCCGTGTTCTGGTCCTCGGTTCAGGCCCAGCCGGTTACACCGCTGCCATTTATGCCGCCCGCGCCATGTTGAAGCCCCTCGTTGTGCAGGGCATTCAACCGGGTGGGCAATTGACCATCACCACGGATGTTGAAAACTATCCGGGCTTTGCCAAGTCCATTCAAGGCCCGTGGCTGATGGACGAGATGAAGGCCCAGGCTGAACACGTGGGCACCGAAATCGTCAGCGACACAATCACGGAGGTGAAGCTCAAGCAAACCCCCATCTGGTTGAAGGGTGACAGTGGCCAGGAATACACCTGTGACGCGCTGATCATCTGCACCGGTGCGCAGGCCAAGTGGTTGGATCTACCCTCCGAACATCACTTCAAGGGCTTCGGCGTATCTGCCTGTGCCACCTGTGACGGCTTCTTCTACCGCAACAAGAAGGTGCTGGTGATCGGCGGCGGCAACACGGCCGTTGAAGAGGCCCTGTTCCTCACCAACTTTGCCAGTGAAGTGGTCGTCGTGCATCGGCGCAACGAATTCAAGGCCGAACGCATATTGCAAAACCGCCTGTTCGCCCATCCCAAGATCAAGGTGATGTGGGACTCGGCACTGGATGATGTGGTGGGAACCAGTGACCCCCGTGGCGTTACGGGTGCGCGCATCAGGAACGTGAAATCCGGTGCCATCGAAGACGTTTCAGCCGACGGCATCTTCATCGCCATCGGCCACAAGCCAGCCACTGAATTGTTCGAAGGCCAGTTGCCCTTCAAGCAGGGCGGCTATCTCATCACCGAACCAGGCTCCATGTCCACCGGCATTCCCGGTGTCTATGCAGCGGGCGATGTAACCGATGATATCTACCGTCAGGCCGTGACAGCGGCTGGCATGGGATGCATGGCAGCCCTTGAGGCTGAAAAATACCTGCATGCGTCCCAGTCGGTTCGCAAGGCAGCCGAGTGATGGATTGGGACAAGCTCAGGATTTTCCATGCCGTGGCCGACGCCGGTAGCTTCACCCACGCGGGCCATGAACTTGCCCTGTCGCAATCGGCCGTGAGCCGCCAGATCAGCGCCCTGGAGATGGACCTCAATGTACCGCTGTTCCACCGCCATGCGCGCGGCCTCATCCTCACCGAACAGGGTGAAGTCCTGTACCGCACCGCCCATGACGTGTTCACCAAGCTCGCGGCTGCAAAAACCCGGCTGATGGATTCAAAGGAAAAGCCGTCCGGTGAATTGCGCATCACAACGACCGTGGGGCTTGGCTCCGTATGGCTCACGCCGCGCATCCGCGAATTCACCGAACTCTATCCGCAAATCAATGTGACCCTGCTGCTCGAGGACCGCGAGCTGGATCTCTCTATGCGTGAAGCCGACGTGGCCATAAGGCTGCGCCGACCCACCCAGCCGGACCTCATCCAGCGCAAGCTCTTCACCGTGCACCACCACATTTACGCAGCGTTGGACTACGTCAAGAAATACGGCATTCCAAAATCCGTGGAAGACCTGGACAAGCACAAGATCCTCACCTTCGGCCAGGCCCCGGGTTATCTGACCACCATCAACTGGCTCGAACTTGCCGGCCGCAGTGACGACAACCCCCGCCCCGTGACTTTGCGCGTGAACAATGCCTATGGCCTGCGCCGTGCAGTACAGGCAGGTGTGGGCATTGCATCGCTTGCCGACTACATCGTGGCGGCCGACAGCAATCTTGTACAGATCGACCTGCCGATGGAAGCGCCACAGTTCGATACCTACTTCGTGTATCCCGAAGAACTGAAGGAGACAAAGCGCATCACTGTGTTCCGTGACTTCATCGTGTCAAAGGCCAAGGAGTGGAGCTTCTAAGAGAATACTGATAGCAAACAATTGCTCGGGGGCGATGCAATGTATTTCTTCTACTTTGACGAGTCAGGTTCGCGCGATCCTTCCATTGGGACAAAGGAGCAGCCGAAAGATCACCTCTATGTCCTGCTATCGATAGGTATGTTCGAAAAGCGCTGGTTGCCATTCGAGCGAGCGCTGTCGAACCTCAAACTGGAACTTGCCGATGTCTTGCGCCGTACAGGCATCGGAATATTCGACCTCGCGGCCTGCGAAGTAAAGTCCAACTGGTTGAGACAACCCAAAGAACGCGCGGCCAGAAGCCCGTTTCTAAATGCCCTGAGTGACGCCGACCGTACACGTCTGAGCAATTCCTATCTTGAGCAAGTTGCCCACCACAACATGGTAGTTATGGCTGTAGTGATTGATAAGCGCCATCTACACGTTCACATGACCCACGAAACACTACACAAGAAAGCTTATGAATTCCTGCTTGAGCGAATCGAAAGTTACATGAAGGAATACCATGACAAGCATTTGGCGTTGGTTGTGATGGACGACACCAGTAAGGAACTGAATCAGGCAGTGGCAATGAAACATGCGTTTTTTCAACGCACGGGAAATCAAAACATCAATTTCCGTCACATTGTCGAATATCCATTTTTCACGCGAAGTGAACTTTCCAATGGCGTACAGCTCGCCGACCTGCTGGCCTACAATGTCTATCGCGCATTTAAAAGCGAGGATTTCACTTATCCGTATTTCGAGATGTTGCTGCCTCATTTTTATAGGCGCGCGAAAGGCGCTGCGTTGGATGGGCTGAAAGTGTGGCCTGAACCTTCACCACTCCTGCATCAGGCTAGAAAAATTTGGGCCGACCATAAAAACAAAAAACCCTCCAGAACGAAGGGCTAATTGATGTCAGGCTGGGCGAACCATATCGAGCTCGCAAGGAGCACCCGACGTCCTTGATATATAATCTTGGGGCCTGAATTGCAATGCAATTGTCATTTGGGGCTTCAATTCCTGAAATCAGCATTGAGAATGACTTAATAAATCAGGTATTGGACCGGCCATCGACTTAGTTCCACAGCAGCGGCACAAGGCTTGAAACCAGCAGCACTGCCATGACGATGTTAAACAGGTGAAGTGTCCTGGGATCGCTCAAAAGCTTGCGCAACAGTGTTCCGAAAAACACCCACGTGAGGCTTGATGGCCCGCTCACCAGCAGGAATATGCCGGCCACCATAAAAGCCGAAAGCACGGGCTGGCCCATGATGCTGTAGGTGGCGTTGGCGGTAATGGCGATCACCCAGGCCTTCGGGTTCACCCACTGGAACAACAGCGCCTGCGTGAATGTCATCGGCGTGCCGGTGGCTGCTGTCTCTGCCATGGGTCCCGCGTTTGCAATTTTCCATGCAAGCCACAGCATGTAGGCAACACCTGCAATCTTCATCACCGTATAGATCGCCGGGTAGGCTACGAACACCTGTCCCAGGCCAAGACCAACGACGGCCAGCATGAAGGCAAATCCGAAGCCCACGCCCAGCATGTGGGGCACGCTGCGCTGCACCCCGAAATTGACGCCGGACGCCAGGATCATGGTGTTGTTTGGACCCGGAGAAATCGATGTGACGATTGCAAAAGTGAAAAGCGCAATGATTAGGTCAATAGTCATGACCCAAGCTATCAATGGACGCTTGCAAAGGCAATCTGCTCATGAAGCGGGCACATGGCTCCCATGATGCAACGCCGCTTGTTCAAAACTTGGGCGTGGCGCAAAAATATGAGGCGCGGATGATGCTTCCTCCCCCTTGTGTCATTCGCCCTCGACTAATCAGAGTAGCGTAACTTGAACAGGCCGGATCTTTATCCGGCCTCTTTTTTGTCACATCCACAGGGGTTCTTTTTCGAGCCCTTTATACAAGCCCGCCACGAACTCACCGTATCCATTGAAAAGTTGGGTGGGAATGCGGTCACCGGTGCCCAGCACCTCTTCACTCGCCTGGCTCCAGCGCGGATGCGAAACCTCCGGATTGACGTTGGCCCAGAACCCATACTCGGATGACTGGATGGCTTCCCACATGCCGATGGGCCGTTCCTTGACAAGGCTCACCTTGACGATGCCTTTGATCGATTTGAACCCATACTTCCATGGCAAGTGCAGCCGTAGCGGCGATCCCATGCTTTTCGGAAGGGGCTTGCCATAGGCACCTGTCACCATGAAACCCAAATCATTCATCGCCTCATCAATGGTAACGGCTTCCACATAGGGCCATGGGTAAGATCCCAGCAATCCCGGTTGCTGCCCGATGGCCACTTCCGGATTGTTGAAGGTTTCGAACCGCACGAATTTCGCATCCGCCTTGGGCTTGGCGAGGTCTACCAAAGACTTCAACGTAAAGCCTGTCCACGGCACAACCATCGACCATGCCTCGACGCAACGGTGGCGATAGATCCGTTCCTCAAGCTGAACCTTTTTCAAAAGGTCATCAA
>JANMKJ010000291.1:0-2014 GCA_031371945.1 Rhodobiaceae bacterium | reverse complement strand
CTTTCTGCTTCGGCGTGCGTGGCATCACCATTTTGTGCCGGGTGCGCACGGTGCCTTCCTTGACTTCCTTTTCAGGCACCGTGAGGTTCATGCGAATGGTGCCCTCGACTTCGCCACGGTTGATTTCAAGGCCGCGCTTGGCGCGCAGATAAAGCTGGGTCAAAACATTCTTGGCATTATCGCGGGCCGGACCGACACCTCGAATTGATACACGATTGCCCCGCGGCGTGATGACGACCGCAAGGCGGTGTTCAACAAGGGCTATGTGCTCGTCATGTTCTCCAAACACAAGTGACAGGAGACGGTTATCATCAAATGCGAGCGTAAGTGTATCGGAATCATCAGTTTGGGACGTCGACTTCGGGTTTGCGAGCTGAGCTGCGCTGACTGGCGGATTCAAATCTTAACGTCTCCCAATGCTATGTTTAACCTCAGAATCATTTTGCGACAGATGCATAATGGCCTGAAAGACTGTTTGTTCCAATAGCCTCTATTTTCACGTTCCGGACGGTTCCAATTTCAGTGATATTGCCACTAACGTGGACAGGTTGCAAATAGGGTGACTTGCCCACCAACTGGCCGTCAAAACGCCCGTTTTTTTCCAAAAGGACAGGCATGGTTTTGCCCAGGCAGGACTGGTTAAAGGCGGTTTGCTGCCTGTGGATAAGCGCCTGGATGCGGGCCAGCCGATCGCTCACCTCGTCATCGGACACCTGGTTTTCTGCCGTGGCCGCTGGGGTTCCGGGGCGGGGAGAGTATTTGAAGGAATAGGCCGAAGCGTAGCCAACGGTTTCAATGAGATTCAAAGTGGATGCAAAATCTGTCTCTGTTTCCCCGGGAAAACCCACGATAAAATCTCCCGACAACGCCATGTCAGGGCGAGCCTTTCGCACCTTGGCTACGATTTCATGATAGGCACCCACATCATGGCCCCGGTTCATGGCTTTCAGCACCCGGTCGCTGCCGCACTGGATGGGGAGATGCAGGAAAGGCATGAGCTTTGGATTAGTGGCATGGGCAGCGATCAAGGTATCGTCCATATCCCGTGGGTGGCTGGTGGTATAACGCAGGCGTTTGATGCCATCAATTTGTGACAGTTGCGCAATGAGGTCTGCCAGGGTCGTACCCTCACCGTGATAGGCATTCACATTCTGACCCAAAAGCGTGATTTCCCGCACCCCGGCCTCAACAAGCTTGTGGGCCTCGGTTAAAATCTGTTGCGGCGCCCGCGAAAATTCAGCACCCCGGGTATAGGGTACCACGCAGAAGGTGCAAAACTTGTCACAACCTTCCTGGACAGTGAGAAATGCAGACACATTTCGGGTGAGAACCTTATTGGCCGATTGTTGCTCGAGAGCCAAAAATTTATCGTCCGCAGGGAATTCCGTTTCGACGATTGCGCTACCTGTTTCCAATCTCTTGGCAATGAGGTCTGGCAGCCGGTGGTAGGATTGCGGGCCGAACACCAGGTCAACGGTTTTGGCGCGGCGAATGATCTCACTGCCCTCCGCCTGGGCCACGCAGCCCGCAACTGCTACCAGCATGTCGGGCTTGGCGCGTTTCATTTTCCTGATGCGGCCAAGTTCAGAATAGACCTTTTCTGCGGCATGCTCGCGAATGTGGCAGGTATTGAAAATGACCAGGTCGGCATTATCCGGCGTCAATGTTTCGGCATAGCCCAGGCCTTTCAACGTGTCGCGCATGCGGTCGCTGTCGTAGACATTCATCTGGCAGCCATAGGTTTTGACATAGACGGATTTCATGGCTGGGCTCTTAGCGGGTTTATGGGCGGCCGTGAAGCGCATGTACGAGCCCCTGCCGCACGATTGCTTCAGCAGCTTGGGCAAGCATCTTGCGGTTGGCGGCCTCGCCTGCCGCGAGTGGTGGGTGGCAGATGACCCTGATCTCGACTGGACCGTTGCCAACAGCTTCCCAAAGGTGGGGTGGCAGCTCCATGTCTCCGTACCAGGCATAAAGGGGCCGTTGCCGCCGCGTCATTGGCAGGTCGCGGTGG
>JANMKJ010000280.1:0-2350 GCA_031371945.1 Rhodobiaceae bacterium | reverse complement strand
GGTTGACTCAAGTTACGGGGGCAAAACGCATGATCTTTTCGAAGATACGAGACCTATTATCGGTGCCTGGAGATAATCCAGAGCTGGTTCAGTCGCAAGTTGCGGCCCTGTCCACCCAAATTCCGATGCTCTATCTGATCTTGCTGCTCAATACGCTCGGCATATCTGTGACGCATTTCTACATCGCACCCATATGGCTTACCAGCTATCTGCCAGCACCATTCATTGCCATCTGCATTTACCGGATCGCCAGCTGGGCTACATTCCGGGATGCGGCCCAGATTCATGAAGTGGCGGTGCAACGGCTGCGCGGTACTGTTCACGCCTCTGCCATACTGGGAGCCTGCTTTGCGGCGTGGAGCTGTGCCTTGTATCAATACGGCGATCTCTACCACCAGGCCCATCTTGCATTCTATACCTCGATTTCCGTTATTGTCGGCGTGTTTTGCCTCATGCAATTGCGCGCCGCCGCCCTGGCATTGACATTAACGGCCCTGCTGCCATCCGTCCTCTTCCTGGCCAGCACGGGCGAACCGATCATGGTTGCCATTGCCACGAACGTGGCACTTGTCTCGGTGGCCATGATGCGCATGCTGTTTACCCAATACGCGGATTTTGCAAACCTCATTGAAACTCAAAAGCAGCTGACCTTTCGCCACCGGGAAACCCTGCAGCTCAGTGACATGAACCACAGGCTGGCCAACCTTGACATGCTGACGGGCCTGCCCAATCGCCGTTCATTTTTCGTTGAATTTGACGCGTTGATGAAGCACAGCAAGGAAAAGCGCCGAAGCTTTGTTGTAGCCCTCATTGACCTCGACGGCTTCAAGGCCATCAACGACCTGCACGGCCATGCAGCGGGGGACCGGTTGCTGGTGGAAACCGCCCACCGGCTAAACGCCATCGTGAAACCGGGCATCGTGTTGGCCAGGCTGGGGGGTGATGAGTTTGCCATACTGATCAGCGATGAGCAGGCCAGCAGCGACTTCACCAGTCTCGGCGAAACCATCTGCGAAGCTTTGCGCGTGTCATTTAACTTCAACAATGTAGTGGTCACAATTTCAGGGTCCGTGGGTTTTGCCATGTACCCGGACGCCGGTGCCACCAAGGAAGTTCTGCTGGAGCACGCCGATTACGCGCTCATGTATGCCAAGCAGAAAAATCGTGGCTCTGCCGTGGTTTTCACCCAGGAACATGAAACTGAAATTCGCATGCTGAACCGCCTTGACCAGGCACTCCGCCATGCGAATTTTGAAACCGAGTTTTCCGTTGCTTTGCAGCCCATTGTGGACACTACAACCGGTGCAACCAAGATATTCGAGGCCCTTTCACGCTGGGAAAGCCCCAAGCTTGGCATCATACCGCCTTCCGATTTCATTCGCGCGGCAGAACGCTCGGAACTTGTCAGCCGCATTACACTCAACATCCTGCGCAAGACCTTGGCACAGATGGAAAACTGGCCTGCGGACACGAACATCTCCTTCAACCTGTCTGCCCGCGATATCAATTCTTCTGAAACGATTCTGAAAATCCTGGCAATCGTCAATGAAAGCGGCATTGAGCCCAATCGGCTCATGTTTGAGGTCACCGAGACGGCCGTCATGACCGACTTTGATCAGGCCAGTGATGTTTTGCGCATGCTGCAGCGATTTGGCATCAAGATAGCGCTGGATGATTTTGGCTCGGGCTACTCGAGCCTGGGTTACGTTCACCGCCTGCCACTTGATGTGATCAAGATCGACCAGGTGTTTGTGACCGATATTGAAACCAATGCGTCTTCACGCAGCATCGTGAAAACCATTGCAAGCCTCTGCACCAACTTGGAACTGGATTGCGTCGTCGAAGGCGTCGAAACCCAGGGTCAGGTGAATGCCCTGCATGATCTGGGATGTACCGTCTTGCAGGGCTATTTCTTCGCGAAACCAAAAGGCCCTGAAGCCATTTGGCCGATTGTTGATCTAACGAAAGGGGGTGACGCACAACTGAGGAATGCAGTGTCAGGCTAGCAGCCGCCTGACCGCATCGCGCCAGCCGGCACATTTTTGTGTCCGGCTGGCCGCGTTTATTTTTGGCATGAAACGCCGCTGGCGTTTCCAGGTTTTGGCGAAAACTGCAGGCTCCGGCAAAAGTCCCGCCTGCAAGCCAGCCAGGTAGGCAGCGCCAATAGCCGTCGTCTCCAGCACCTTCGGCCGGTCTACCGGTGCACCCAGAATATCGGCGAGAAACTGCATGGTCCAATCGGATGCCGTCATGCCGCCATCCACCCTCAGGATCGTTTTGCCCGATGCCCCCCAATCCTTTTTCATGGCCTCGAGCAGGTCATTGGTTTGGTAGCACACAGCTTCCAGTG
>JANMKJ010000271.1:0-6739 GCA_031371945.1 Rhodobiaceae bacterium | reverse complement strand
CTGGCTTCCACTGCAGCACGCGCTTGTCGAGAGACGAGAAGATGGCCCACACACCATGTTCAAAAAGCGCTCGTGACACGGCAACGGCCCCCTCGGCATGGTTGAACTCAAGTCCGAGGATGACCCCCTTCTGGCGCACGCCAGTGAAAATATCGCCGTGCTTTGCCATCATGTCGTTCATGGCCTTCGCCATGAAGGACGCAACGGTTTGAACATTTGACGCTATTTCGGGCCGCAGCAACATTTCTATGACCTTGTGCGCCACGACGCAGCCAAGCTCTGCCCCGCCCGTGGTGCTGATGTGGGCGGCGCCATCTTCATGCAACCATTGACCAGCCTGCTCATTCACCAGGCACGCGCTGATAGGATAGAGCCCGCCAGAAAGCCCCTTGGCTGTCACCATGATGTCGGGCTGAATGCCGTAAGCCTGCCACCCCCACATGGAGCCCGTGCGCATCAGGCCAGTCTGTACCTCATCGGCGATGTACATCGTGCCATGTTTGCGGGCAAGTTCCCGGCAGGCATCAAGGTAGCCGGGCTTTGGCATGGGAAAGCCATAGGTGGCCGGAATGGTTTCCATGATGAGCCCCGCAACATCGTTTCCCTTCAGGGCATTTTCCATGGCGGCAATATCATTAAAGGGAACCTGGATGAACGTTTCCGGCTGGTCACTCAGGAAAATCTTGCTGAAGCGGTCGTCGCCCGTGGCAACCGATAAGCCGGAATGGCCATGGTAGCCCTTGATGATGGAAACAATCTTGCGCCGCTTGGTAGCGTAGCGCGCACTTTTCAAAGCGATATCAACTGCCTCTGCACCACCTGCAGCGAATACCGCGTATTTCATGCCCGGTGAAATGGTGACAAGTGATTCCGCCAGCGCCGTTCGGGCAACGGAAGGAAACCAATGGTTGCCCATATCAAAATGATCAAGCGCCTTTTTAAGTGTTTCGACCAGCTCCGGGTGGCGGTGGCCAAAATTGTAGGTGCCGCCATTGAGGTGCAAATCAATCAGGCGGCGGCCAGACATGTCGTACAGCAAATAACCTTCGCGCCGGTCGATTACGAGGTCAATGCCAGCCTTTTGCCAGAACAGAGTCTTGTCGGGGTTCCAGAAGCGAATGGATTTTTCAATGACGTCCTGCTTTGAAGCAAACTTGAAACCGCCATAGTCAAACATGGATATTACCTCGATTTATCGGGCTAGTGCCGTTGCAGAATGTCCCACACTTCATCAAAGTGCGAAACCAGATAGTCCGGCTTGAATTCGGCGACAGGCCGTTGCGTATAACCGAAAGTCACGGCAATGACGGGAACCTTGGCAGCGCGGGCCGTCAGGATATCGGTTTCGCTGTCACCCACCATCAATGAGTTTTTAGCGTCAACCCCAAGTCGTTTCAGGGTTTCGAAATAGGGAGCTGGATCAGGTTTGGCGATGTTGATCGTATCGGGACCAACGATTGCACCGAAATGCCTGGAAAGGTCTAAAGCATCGAGCAAGCGCACGGAAAGCCCTTCAACCTTGTTCGTGCAAACACCCATTTTGATGCCGTGTGCCGCGCAAAGGTTCAGTAGATCCGAAACACCCGGGAAGATGGCGCTACCCACCGCAATGTTCTTCTCATAGTAGCGCAGGAATTCCGCATGGGAGTAGGCCAAAGTCTTTTCATCCAGTGCCTCGCCTGTAGCAGCGGCACCCCGGGCAAGCAGCGCCTTGGCCCCGTGGCCGACAAACGCCCGCACTTCTGCCATGGTTATGGCACGGCGATCGAGCATTGAAAGTACATGGTTTGTGGCGGCCATGAGGTCGGGTGCTGTGTCCACCAGCGTGCCATCAAGATCGAATATAACGGCCCGTTTGGTCATGTGATTCCCGCCCATCTGGCATGTTTGAGTAGTCGGTTGCCTTGTGCTATCACGCCGCCAACCCACATTGGAGAAACCCATGAATATCCGAACAACGATAGCCTTGACCGACATACTAAAAGACAAGTCGCTGCTCAAGGACAAATGCTATATCGACGGCAAATGGCTGGGTTCCGCCTCCACAATCAATGTCACCAACCCGGTGAACGAAAGCATTATCGGTACCGTTCCAAAGCTCGGCGGCGCCGAAACCAGGATTGCAATCGAGGCCGCCCAGCGTGCCCAAAAAGATTGGGCCAAAAAGACCGCCAAGGAACGCGCCGGGATTTTGCGCAAATGGTTCAACCTGATGATGGAAAACCAGGAAGACCTGGCACAGATCATGACTGCAGAGCAAGGCAAGCCCTTGGCCGAGTCGCGCGGCGAAATTGCATATGGCGCAAGCTTCATCGAATTTTTCGCCGAAGAGGCCCGGCGCATTTACGGCGAAACCATTCCCTCACCCTTCGCCAATGGCCGCATGGTTGTCATCAAGCAACCCGTGGGCGTGGTGGCAGCCATAACGCCGTGGAACTTCCCCAACGCCATGATCACGCGCAAGGCCGGACCAGCACTTGCTGCCGGTTGCGCCTTCGTCTGCAAGCCAGCTGCAGAAACGCCACTTTCGGCACTTGCCATTGCTGAATTGGCCGACCGGGCTGGAATCCCTCCTGGGGTGTTTTCCATCATTACCGGCTCGTCCCGCGAAATTGGTGCCGAAATGACCAGCAACCCAATTGTGCGGGCGCTGACATTTACGGGCTCAACTGAAATCGGCAGCCTGCTGATGGCGCAATGCGCTCCCACCGTGAAAAAGCTTGGCCTAGAATTGGGTGGCAACGCGCCCTTCATAGTGTTTGATGATGCAGATCTTGATGCCGCCGTGGCTGGCGCCATGATCTCGAAATATCGCAATGCCGGGCAAACCTGTGTTTGTGCCAACCGCCTGCTGGTGCAGGAGGGTGTCTATGACACGTTCGCCGAGAAATTAGCTGTTGCAGTCAAGAACCTGAAAGTAGGCGACGGCGTCGAAACCGGTGTGACAACCGGCCCGCTGATCAACAAGGCTGCCGTTGACAAGGTACAGGAACACATTGCCGATGCGGTTTCAAAAGGTGCGAAAATTACAGTGGGTGGCAAACCCCTCGGCGGAAATTTCTTTGAACCGACACTACTTCTCAATGTCACCACGGAAATGGCCGTAGCACGCGAGGAAACTTTTGGCCCAGTGGCACCGCTGTTCAAATTCAAGACCGAGGAAGACGCCATTGCCATGGCCAACAATACCGAATTCGGCTTGGCCTGCTATTTCTACACCCGTGATATCGGGCGCGTTTGGCGCGTTGGCGAAGCGCTGGAATATGGCATGGTCGGAATCAACGAAGGCATCATCTCGACCGCTGAGGCCCCCTTCGGCGGCATGAAGCAATCCGGCATCGGTCGCGAAGGTTCGCACCATGGCGTGGAGGAATATCTCGAAATGAAATACATGCTCATGGGAGGGCTTGGCAAGTGACCGCTGACGACATGAAGAAGGCGGCCGCCCTTGAGGCCATGAAATATGTAAAGACAGGCATGAACATTGGCCTGGGCACGGGATCAACAGCAAATTATTTTATCGAAGCATTGGGTGCTGCGGTAAAGAAGGGCGGCCTTGACGTGCGCTGTGTGCCAACGTCGAAGGCAACAGCCGAACTCGCCAAGAAACTCGGGCTCGCCATGACCACCCTGGAGGTCCACCCGTTCCTCGATCTTACCGTGGACGGCGCGGATGAGTTTGACGGGGAATTCCGTTTGATCAAGGGTGGCGGTGGTGCATTGCTGGTGGAAAAGATCGTCGCATCCTCATCGCGGCTGATGGTGGTAATTGCCGATGAATCAAAGCAGGTGAAGACACTCGGCAAGTTTCCGCTGCCAGTCGAATGCGTGCCATTTGGCCTGCGCGCCACGTCGTGGAAAATGGAGCGCGTATTCAAGTTTCTCAAGCTTGATGTGAAAATGAACCTGCGCGTCAATGGCAAGCAACCCTTTGTAACCGACGGCCAAAATGTGATCATCGACTGTGCGCTGGGCGCAATTCCAGAACCTGAACGCCTCGACACGCTGCTGAACAGTGTGCCCGGCGTTGTTGATACGGGCATTTTCTGCGGGATTTGCGGAACCGTGCTGATGGGAACACCCAAAGGTGTGAAGGAATTCAGGAACCTGATTAAGCCATGAGCGGATTTGACTATGACCTGTTCGTCATAGGTGCAGGCTCCGGCGGTGTACGCGCTGGTCGCATAGCCGCAAAATATGGGGCCAAAGTTGCCGTGGCGGAAGAGTATCGCGTTGGCGGCACCTGTGTTATTCGCGGCTGTGTTCCCAAAAAGCTCTTCGTCTATGCTTCGCGCTTTGCCGAGGAATTTGAGGACGCCATCGGTTTTGGCTGGACCAGCGACAAGGTTTCCTTCGATTGGTCAGTGTTGCTCGAAAACAAGGACAAGGAAATTGACCGACTCAACAAGGCCTATATTCGAAACCTTGAGGGGGCAGGGGCGGAGCTCATTCTCGAACGTGCCGAAGTGCAGGACCGCAACACGATCCGGCTGGCATCAGGAAAAACCGTCACTGCAAAGTATATCCTGATTGCAACCGGTGCAGCGCCCTTTGTGCCGCGTCATCTGCCCGGCCATGAATTGGCGATCACATCCAATGAAATGTTCCAGCTTGAGAAACTGCCGCGCCGTATCTGCATCGTTGGCGGCGGCTACATTGCCGTGGAGTTTGCCGGCATCATGCAGGGCTTAGGCGTCGAAACGATCCTGATTTACCGCGGCGAGCAGATCCTACGCGGCTTCGATCACGATATACGTGATCACCTCTCAGCTGAAATGCAAAAGAAGGGTATTGAAATCCGAACCAATGCCGACATCACGAAAATAGAGAAAAGCGGCGACGGTGTACGTATCACATTGGAGGATGGCGCGGTTTTTGGCGCAGGCCATATCATGTTTGCAACGGGCCGCATTCCCAACGTGTCAAGTCTTGGACTTGAAAACGCCAACGTACACATAACGCCCCACTATGCCGTGGGCGTTGATGAATATTCGCGCACCAACATCGATAACATCTATGCCGTGGGCGATGTAACGAACCGGGTAAACCTCACGCCTGTTGCCATTCGCGAAGGCCACGCCTTTGCCGACAATGTGTTTGGCGGCAAGGATGTGAAAGTTGATCACAGCCAAATTCCAACCGCGGTTTTCTCACAGCCGGAAATCGGTACCGTCGGTCTAACTGAGGAGCAGGCGCGCAAAATCCACGCCAAGGTCGATATTTACAAAACCTCTTTCCGCCCGATGAAACATACACTCTCCGGCCGGGATGAACGCCTGCTGATGAAACTGGTGGTGGATGGTGAAAGCGACCGTGTGCTGGGCTGCCACATCTGCGGCGAGGGGGCTGGAGAAATGGCGCAATTGCTTGGAATTTCAATCAGGCTGGGCGCGAAAAAATCGGACTTTGACGCCACAATGGCCGTGCATCCCACCGCATCCGAAGAACTGGTGATCATGCGTGATAAGTGGATTGCTAAAAAATAAATCCTGAAACCGCTATCCCGACGAAGGTCGAGATCTGGTGGAGCGTCGATTTGAACGGGATTCCGGCTTGCACCGGAATGACGTGGGTGTGGGTGGAGGAGCTACCCGGTGCCCATGCGGTTCCAGGCATCCAGCCCCGCAATTTTGTAGGCTTCGGCAAGGGTGGGATAGTTGAAGGTGTTGTTCACAAAGAAATCGACGGTGCCCTTGAGGTTAATCACCGCCTGGCCGATATGGATGAGTTCTGTGGCACCTTCGCCCACGATATGCGCACCCAGTAGACGACGCGAATCGATGGCGAAAATCAGCTTCAGGAAGCCAGAGTTCACACCCATGATGTGGCCGCGCGAGGTTTCACGAAACCTGGCAACGCCGCACTCGTAAGCCACGCCGCTTTCGCGCACCTGTTCTTCCGATTGGCCAACGGTTGAAATCTCTGGAACGGCGTAAATGCCATAGGGGAACGTTTCGGGAGGCGGCGGCAACGTGATGCCAAAGGCATGGCAGGCGGCAACGCGGCCCTGTTCCATTGATGTGGACGCAAGGCTGGGAAATCCAATGACATCGCCCGCTGCGTAAATATGGGGAACAGAGGTTTGAAACGTGACGGTATCAACCTTGATGCGGCCACGGGAATCAACCTCGATGCCAACGGTTTCAAGTCCAAGACTGCCCACGTTGCCGGTACGTCCTGCAGCATAGAGCAGGACATCGGACTTCACCACGCGGCCATCGGCAAGGCTGACTTCGACTCCGTGGGGCTTGACGGCGATATCCCTCACAGCACTACCCAACCGGATGGTCATCCCTCGGTCGCGCATCTGGTGAATGAAATCGTCTACCAGTTCACGGTCTACAAAATCCAAAATCGTTTCACGGGGTTCGATGAGGGTCACTGGAACATCAAGGGCAGAAAAGATCGTGGCATATTCGACGCCAATGACGCCACCGCCAATGACGGTGAGCGTGCGGGGCAGGGCCTTCATGTCGAGTATTTCATCACTGTCAAAAATCCGCGTCTGGTCGAAGGGAATGTTGTCCGGCCGGTGCGGACGCGTGCCCACGGAGATCAGCGCATTGGTGAATTCTATTTCGCTGGTTTCCCCGGTTTCGGTAGTGAGGGATGCGCGGTTAGGGCCTGTGAGCCTGGCAAGAGCATGGATGTTCTTCACCGAATTGCGCATGAACTGGTGCTGCAGAACTTCAACTTCATGATCCAGGGTTTTATGCAGGCGGGCAATAAGATCATGGGC
>JANMKJ010000268.1:0-2160 GCA_031371945.1 Rhodobiaceae bacterium | reverse complement strand
GATCATTGAGATCATCGGGGTTAACGACCTCACACAGGCTGCCGCCGGAATCACAGATGAAGTGCTGGTAGCGATAGATGTCGCGGGCCCGTTCGATGAAGCCCGGCACATCGAGGAGCGAGCGGATTTCCGCATCGCGATGCTGGTTCTGGCGGCGCTTGTATTCGGCAAAGGAAATACCACCCAGGGCCGGATTGCCGGGTTTACCGAGATAGGTGGACAGCGGGCTGAGATTGTCGAAGGTAATGTTGGAGCGGATGTAGATGGAATCGGATTTGAGCAGTTCGGCCAAAAACGGCACCTTCATGGCTTCGCGCTTGAAATTGTCGACAATGGGCTCGTCCATGTAGCGGGTGCCAATGCGGTAATCGACGGAATACTGGAACCAGCCACTTTTCTGCAGCATGACCGCAAGCGTGGTTTTGCCTACCCCGGACATGCCCATGATGGTGACAGCCTTGGATGGCAATTTTCTTAACTCTTGGGCTGATTTGAAGCGCATGTCCCGTTGATTAGCCGATGCGGGGGCAGAAGGGCAACCCTTGCCATTTTAGGGGGAGGTGATAGCCCCACCGTCTTCCGGTTCTTCGACCTTGACGCCGTTTTCATGCCAGATTTCGACCGTCATTCCTTCCTTCCGCATGGCGGCGGCCTTTTCACGGGCCTCGTTCCAGTCGTTTGCGGTGCCGAGAACGGAGCTCTTGCCGTCCTTATCCAATAGGCCCTTGATGGTGTACATCCACTGTTTCCCTCTGCGTTCGCGGGAAGCTTAGGGGAATTGCCACGCACAAGCGATGAGGAATTTAGAAGTCCTTGGACAGGGTGAAATTCACCGAGTGGGAGTCGAAATAGTAGCTCGCCAGGTTACTGTCGTTGAAGGAATAGGTGTATTCAAGCTCTGGTGCATAACCCCAGAAGTTCAGGTCGCGCTTGGTGAGCGTGATGTCTGCCATGTAACGTGTATCCTTGCGGACCTTGCCGTAGATCGGGAAAATACCGTCGAAGTTCGCCTGTCTCACCTGGCCGTGGACTGCTGCCGTGATGCCATGCGACAGCTCCTTGTAGATGCCAAAACCACCCGAATAGGAGCTATAGGTATCGTAGTCGATGTCGGAAACCACGCGGTCAAAGCCAGCGTCGAGCGAAACGCTGAGGTCAGACGAAAAGCCGTGGCTCCAGCTCGCGTCGATCATCAGCGCGGTTGCGTCATTCAAGGAATTATCAGGGAAGTTCCGCCACTCATAGACGGTGCTGAGGTTGATGCGGTCCTTTGACGAGATGTCTTTTTGCAGGCCAATGCGGGGGCCATAGCTGTAATAGCCTAAGCCCGATCCATCGTTGCGAATGCCCTGACTTGTGACGACGCCCAGGCCCAGGTGCCCATCGGGGAAGAGATAGCGCAATTCTGCAGATTCGCTGCCGCCATAACTGTTGTAATTCTTGTCATCGTAGATCTGGCCATAGAGATTGCCGCCGAGGACAGCGGAAAAATTATTGCCGAGACGCTTGGTGAAGCCGGCGGTGCCGCCCACCAGAATGCCAATCCCGCTTTTCTTGACCGAGTTGGGATCGATAACGATCTCGCCACCATCGGGATCGTAGACTTTCGTCAACGAGCTTCCATTGTTGATATTGGTGCTCGGGGCCGCAGAAATGAAAGCGCTGAATTTGTAGGGTCGGCTTGCATCAATGGTATCAATGTATGACCTGATGCCTTGTGCCCCTGCAGCATCTGGCGCTTCCGCCATCAACTGGGTGAGATGATGCTTGGCTGAATCATTTTCGCCGAGGGCAAAGAGCGTGTTGGCAAGTTCGGTTCGAACCAGCGTAAGGCTGGGATCGTCGGCAAGGGCTTCACGATATTTTTCAGCGGCTCCCGTGAGATTGCCGCGGCCCCGCAGAACCAGGCCTTCAATGAAGAGGGTGCGGTTCCGCGCAAATTGTCCGGTCAGGGGATAGCGTTGCAGGAGGACTGCAGCCAGTTCATGGTGGCCTATCTGGGATAGAGCGATCAGCAACTTGATGCGCTTCTGCTCGGTCGACGCCTCATATTCGGCAATTTGCTGCGGAGAAGGGGTGACAACGGTTTTGGCGTGCCCCACACCCGACAACAGCGCAAGACACGAAAGCGCACATAATAATGTGCGCATCCGGGTCTTT
>JANMKJ010000225.1:0-13977 GCA_031371945.1 Rhodobiaceae bacterium | reverse complement strand
ATCTCGCAAAACTGCAGCACGCCGGGGCCGGGCGGGGTTAGATCAGCTCACCCCGCATCAACCGTGGCAGTGAACCCGTCTGACCGGCAGCTTCCCGCTCAAACATGTGCTTCAAAACATCGATGCGGTTGACAGCCTGCAATCCAAGATCGCGGATGACACGCAGGAACGGATTGTCATTCGAGAACAGCCGATTTATGCCGTCCATTGTGGCAGCCGTTGCCACCGTATCGAACCGGCGCCAGGCCGTGTAGCGCTCGAGTACGCCTGCTCCCCCAATATCCTGTCCCAGCGCGTGCGCATCGCCCACACATTCGGCCAGCGCTGCCACGTCGCGCAGGCCCAGATTGAGGCCCAGCCCTGCAAGGGGATGGATGACGTGCGCAGCATCCCCCACCAGGGCCAGCCGCGTTCCATGAAATTGCTTCGCAAACAGCATCGACAGGGGATAGCCCTGTTGCTTGCCAATGAGGGTGATCTTGCCGAGATGGTTGCCAACTTGCTTTTGCAGTTCCACCTCGAATTCGCTCGGCAGAAGTTCTTGAAGGCGCTTGCCTTCCGCCCGGGCCTTTGTCCAGACGATGGATGATCTCCTGCCCACAAGCGGCAGCACCGCAAAGGGTCCATCGGGCGTGAAATGTTCCTCCGCCCGGCCATCATGGGCAAGTTCATGCTCAAACGAGGCAACGAGCCCCACCTGGTCATAGGACCAGCCGACAAATTCGATTTGGGCGGCGAGCCGGGTGGGGGACCTGGCTCCATCGGCGGCAACAATGAGATTGCATGTGATGGTTTCATCATTTGCAAGGGCCAGAGTGGCAAGGCCTGGCGCAAAGCTTTGCTTGGCCACGGCGCTGCCGGTCAGCAACGTGAGATGGGGCGACAATTCAACTGTTTTGAGAAGTCCTTCCAGCAGAAGATGATTCTCTATCATGCAGGCTGTTGATGTCTGGTCTGAATCTCCGCCACCAAATTGAAGCAGCGTTGGTTTCCCGTCAGTGACAATGATGTCTCGCATGGCCTGCGTGTGGACGGAAATGTGCTCCCACACCCCAAGAGCTTCAAACATGCGCTGTGTACTGCTGGTCAACGCCGAAGCCCGTGCATCTTGTGCTGCGGAAATTTTCGCATGGGGATCGGCGATATCGACAATGGCCACTGAAAGTGGTCGCCTGGCATTTGGACCCGCCAACGCCACGGCGGCAGCTAAACCGTTTAGCGCAGCCCCCACGATAACCACATCAAATCGCTTGCTCATGTTGGAGATAAGCCACCTTCCCAGGACATCCGTCAAGTCGCCCAAATCGTCTGATCAATTATTAGGCAAAATTGTCGAACTGCTCATAAAACGTGCAATTTATTTTCTTCTCATTCAAGCTCGGAATAAAAAATCACACATTAACAATAGGTTAACAAAAAACCGAGGTTGGCACGCTTCTTGAGATGCAACGGCAGGATATTGGAAGGGATGTATCTATGAAATATATAATTGCGATCATTAAACCATTCAAGCTTGAGGAGGTCCGCGAGGCTCTTGGCGCACTCGGTGTCCAGGGTATCACGGTCACTGAAGTCAAAGGCCACGGGCGCCAAAAAGGCCACACTGAGTTTTATCGCGGTGCTGAGTATGCCGTGAGTTTCATTCCCAAAGTCAAAATTGAAGTCGCCGTTGACGGAAGCCTTGCCGACCGGGTTGTGGAAACGATCCAGACAGCGGGCCAGACGGGCCAAATTGGCGATGGCAAAATCTTCGTTCTTCCACTTGAGGCCGCCGTTCGCGTACGCACCGGCGAAACGGGCTCTGCGGCCCTCTAACAATTTCAAAAAAGGACAGTGAAATGAATTTTCTACCAAAAATGCGAACGCTGTTGACTGGCTTGCCGGCAGGCCTCGCACTCACAGCTTTACTCCCTTCAGCTTCCGCTTTTGCTGCAGCGACAGTCAACAAGGGTGACACGACCTGGATGCTTACGGCGACGACACTGGTTATCCTCATGACCATTCCGGGCCTGGCGCTGTTTTACGGTGGCCTGGTACGGTCCAAGAATATCCTTTCGGTTCTCATGCAGGTTTTCATGGTGTTCTGCATGGTGTCGCTTCTGTGGTTTGCCTACGGATATTCCATAGCCTTCACCAACGGCAACGCCTTCATGGGTGGCTTCTCCAAGGTTTTCCTGTCAGGTGTTGATATATCAACGCTGGCCGCAACCTTCTCGAAGGAAACTTACATTCCAGAGCTCAACTTCGTACTCTTCCAGCTCACCTTCGCGGCCATTACGCCAGCGCTTATCGTTGGTGCTTTTGCTGAACGCATGAAGTTCTCAGCGGTTTTGCTGTTTGTTTTCATCTGGTTCACCTTCGCTTACCTGCCAATGGCCCATATGGTCTGGTGGTGGGCTGGTCCCGATGCCTACACCTTGAGTGCCGAGAACCTTGACATCGTCAAGGCAGCCGTTGGCGAATCCGCCGCTGCTGATTTCCTGGCAAAGCTCGGCGCCGCAACGGACGATGCTGCAAAAGCTGCGGTGCTTATGGACTACGGCTCGGCGGTCAGTGCCTCAAACGGCTGGCTGTTCAACAAGGGTGCGATCGACTTTGCCGGTGGTTCCGTTGTGCATATCAACGCTGGTGTCGCAGGCCTCGTCTGTGCATTGGTGATCGGCAAGCGCATCGGCCTTGGCAAGGAGGCCATGGCCCCGCACAACTTGCCCATGACCTTGATTGGCGCAAGCCTCCTCTGGGTGGGCTGGTTCGGCTTTAACGCCGGTTCCAACCTCGAAGCCAACGGCCTCACCGGTCTTGCCTTCCTCAACACGATCCTGGCAACCGCCGCCGCTACTTTGATGTGGACGGCGGGTGAGTGGATGACCCGCGGCCACCCCAGCTTGCTGGGTGCAGCATCGGGCGCCGTTGCTGGACTTGTCGCCATTACCCCGGCCTGTGGCTGGGTAGGGCCAATGGGTGGTATCGTGATCGGTGGTCTGGCCGGCATCGTGTGTCTTTGGGCTGTGGTATGGCTCAAGGCCAAGCTCGGCTACGACGACGCGCTCGATGTATTTGGCGTGCATGGCATCGGCGGCATTCTGGGCGCCCTGTTGACAGGTGTGTTCGTTAACCCGGCCCTGGGTGGCATGGGCGTTACCGATTACCTGGCAGTCGATACGTCATCGAAGGTCGCCGACTACGTCTTCTCCGCACAGATGTACGGACAGGTGGTTGACGTTCTCACGGCCGCCATACTCTCCGGTGTCGTAAGCTACATTGCGCTGATGATCTGCAAGGTCACTACGGGCATCCGGGTTACCGAACAGGAAGAGCGTGAGGGCCTTGATATCGGCTCCCATGGTGAACGCGCCTACTCCTAGGTTTTTCTCCCAAACACCCCGGAAAAGCGCCCCTTTGGGGCGCTTTTTCATGGGCGGTTTAACCCTGCCTTAACCATGAGCCGTCAGACTGCCATTAACTATTTGTTATGGCCCCGACAATGGGTGTTCGGGCTGGCGGAGTGATCCATGGCCTACGACCGTTCCTACGATACAGATGAGGGCGCTGTACCAGAAGCCCTGCGCCGCTTCGTTCGCAACCGGCTCTTTGAATTTTCCGGATTGATCCTGTTTGTGGGGCTTGTGGCGACCGGTGTGGCCTTGGCGACGTGGTCCGTCGACGACCCGTCATTGAACCACGCAACCGACCAGGCCGCAAAGAACTTGCTGGGCTATCCGGGTGCAGCGATTGCCGACGAGCTTATGCAGCTGATGGGCCTCGGCGTCCTGCCCCTCGTTGCCATTCCTATGGCATGGGTCGTGAAGTTTCTGGGCCATGAACGTCCTGAACGATTTTTCACCGCGATATTGACCTGGATTGCCGCATCTTTCTGCGCCTGTGGGGCATTCGCGATGCTGCCGACGCCCGCAAGCTGGTCCCTGGCGGCGGGCCTGGGTGGAAATTCTGGTGATATCATCAGCGGCGGCATGCTCTCCGTCCTCGCACTTGGCCTCAAGGGTGCCTTTGCCAAGATCTTCACGGGTTGTGTGTGTGCTGCTGGTGCGGTGTGGTTTGCCTTGCGCGCCACTGGCCTTTCCAAAACCCAGACCACCGGCACGGTGGCCATTCTTGCCACATCGTTTGCGCGAGCTGTTTCCGTAATCGCTGCCTTTTTTCAAGGCGCCTATGAGGGCTGGAAGGAATTTCGCGCCGAGCGCCGAGCCAGGGCGGTCGAAACCAATGACGGCGACGACATCATCACAAGGCTGGCACCAGCCCGCAAGGTGGCGCGTGCGGCGGCCCGCATAGAACCTGTCATGGAGCGCGGCAAAGCTCCACGCCTTGCCGTCTCCGAGCCTGAGCTTGACGACGTCGAAGACACCGAATTGAGCGAAGACGTTGACGAAGATCTGGACGACGGCCTCGAAGATGAGATTGCTTCGCCGCGCGTGAAACGCGAAGTGAAGGAAATCAAGATGGGCAAGAAGATCAAGAAGGATTCACAGCTCAGTTTGCGGTTGCTCAAGTCCAGCGAGTTTGAATTACCACCCCTGACGCTTCTGGCAGAACCGAAGCGCACCAAGGTTTCCATTGATCTCTCCGACGATGTGCTTGAGCAGAACGCTCGCATGCTGGAAGGCGTATTGGACGATTTCGGCGTGCGCGGCCAAATTATCAATGTAAAGCCCGGACCGGTGGTCACGCTCTACGAGCTCGAGCCTGCTCCTGGTATCAAATCATCCCGCGTCATCAGCCTGGCAGACGATATTGCCCGCTCCATGAGCGCCATTTCGGCCCGCGTGGCCGTCGTCCAGGGACGCAATGTCATTGGCATCGAGTTGCCCAACAGCAAGCGTGAAACGGTCTACCTCCGCGAAATGCTGGCTTCCGAAGCCTTCGAGAAGACCGGCCAGAATCTGGCTTTTGCCCTGGGCAAGAACATTGGTGGCGAACCGATATTTGCCGACCTTGCACGCATGCCGCATCTCCTCATTGCAGGAACGACGGGTTCCGGAAAGTCCGTGGGCATCAACACGATGATACTTTCGTTGCTCTACCGGCTCTCGCCTGACCAGTGCAAACTCATCATGATCGATCCCAAGATGCTGGAGTTGTCGGTGTATGAAGGCATCCCCCATCTCCTGTCCCCCGTCGTCACTGATCCCCGCAAGGCGGTTGTTGCACTCAAGTGGGCGGTTCGCGAAATGGAAGACCGGTACCGCAAGATGTCAAAAGTCGGTGTGCGCAACATCGACGGCTATAACGCCCGTCTCAAGATGTCCGTGGCCAAGGGCGAACAGATGTCACGCACCGTCCAAACCGGGTTCGACGCCGAATCGGGTGAGCCGATTTTCGAGCAGGAGCAGATGGACATGTCTCCAATGCCCTACATCGTTGTCATCATCGACGAGATGGCCGATCTCATGATGGTTGCCGGAAAAGACATCGAAGGCACCGTGCAGCGCCTGGCGCAAATGGCCCGTGCCGCCGGTATCCACGTGGTCATGGCAACCCAGCGGCCGTCGGTTGACGTGATCACCGGCACCATCAAGGCCAATTTCCCGACCCGCATATCATTCCAGGTTACTTCCAAGATCGACAGCCGCACCATTCTGGGAGAGCAGGGTGCCGAACAGCTTTTGGGACAGGGCGATATGCTCTATATGGCAGGCGGCGGCCGGATTTCCCGCCTGCACGGACCCTTTGTGGCCGATGATGAAGTTGAAAAAATCGTCAATTTCCTCAAATCCCAGGGAGCACCACAATACGTCGACGCGGTAACCGAAGAGCCCGAGGAAGATGCCTATGGCGAAGCAGGTGCCATGTCTGGCATGGAGGGTGGCGGCTCCGGCGACGATCTCTATGACCAGGCAGTGGCCATAGTATTGCGCGACAAGAAGGTATCTACGAGTTACGTGCAGCGCCGCCTGCAGGTGGGCTACAACAAGGCAGCAAGCCTGATTGAGCGCATGGAAAAAGAAGGTCTAATCTCCTCTGCCAATGGCACGGGAAAACGTGAAATCCTGGTGCCTGGCGACAGTGCGCGAGTCTAGATTTTGCCCTAAAACGGTCGGTATTCCACATTAGTAGCTGGCACCAAGAGTGGTGGTAAGAGGGATTGAGAATGAATTATTTGCAGAAACTGTTGACCCTGTCGCTGGTCATTTTCGGGATTGTTTGTGGTGTGGCCGAGGCCGGCAAGCCCATGGCCCTCACACCAGAGCAAACGGCGTCAATCAACAAGATTTCTGATTACATGAACAGCTTCAAGACGCTGCAGGGTGAGTTTACCCAGATCAGCCCCATGGGCCGGGTTTCCAAGGGGGTGATGATGATCAGCAAGCCCGGGAAACTGCGCTTTGACTACGCCGCTCCAAACCCGTTCCTTCTCGTCTCTGATGGCAAATGGGTCACCCTCAAGAATAGGGCAAAGGAAAAGGGCGATCAGTTTCCCCTGTCGGCAACACCCCTCAGATTGGTTGTTTCCCCGAAAATAGACCTTCTCCGCGATGCCAACATCTTGGCTTTCGAGCAGGCGGACGGCATCGACCAGGTAACGCTGGAGGACCGCAAAGGCACAATTGGCGGCCAGATCATTCTCATTTTTGACGAAACCAAGAACGTGCTGCAGCAATGGATCATCGTTGACGGCAAGGGACGGCGCACCACAGTTTCACTCGCCAACCTTGAATCGGGCGTCACAATTGATCCGAAACTCTTTGTCGTGAAGATCGATCGCAAGGAGAAGGAGAGCAACTAGCGGGGCCTTGCAATTGCCCCCGTGCCTGTGCTTTTCCTATTTGCATGACACTCAAGATTGCCACCTGGAATATCAATTCAGTCCGCCTGCGCATTGGTCTCGTCGCGCGCGTCCTTAACGAGCTGCAGCCCGATGTTCTGTGTCTGCAGGAAACCAAATGTCCGCAGGGCCAGTTTCCATCCGGGCCTTTGAATGATCTGGGCTATTCGCACATCGCCGAATTTGGCCAGAAGGGCTACCACGGTGTTGCAATTGTTTCGCGCCTGCCCATCGTCACGCAATACAGCAAGCCCTTTTGTGGCAAGGAAGACTGCCGCCATATTTCCGCAACGATTGGCGGAAAGAAGGCAATCACCATCCACAATCTTTATGTGCCATCAGGTGGCGACGAGCCAGATCCCAAGGTCAATGAAAAATTCGCCCACAAGCTTCAATTCATCGACGAACTCGAGGCGTGGTTCGGTGCCGGTTCCCTGGCCAAGGGCCATGAGGGTGTTGTCGTCGGCGACCTTAACATCGCACCCCTTGAGCACGACGTCTGGTCCCACAAGGATTTGCTCAAGGTGGTCAGCCACACACCTGTCGAAACAGCGGGCCTCATCCGCGCGATGAACGCCGGTAACTGGGTTGATCTGATGCGCCAGCACACACCGGCAAGCGAGAAACTTTACACGTGGTGGAGTTACCGCGCCAAGGATTGGGCTCTCGCCAACCGCGGACGCAGGCTCGATCACATCTGGGCAACACCGAATCTGTCTCCTGCCTGCAAGCACGTGACCATCATGCGCGAAACCCGAGGCTGGACCCAGACGTCGGACCATGTACCCGTCATGGCAACATTCGATCTAGATATCTAGGAAAGATTTGGCCCGCGTGAAATGATTTCGCACACTGTCGAAGTCACGCATGGCATTGTCCAGCCGGCGCGCCATGGCATTGAATACCGTTTGGCCGAATTCCGGATATTCATTGGCCACCCGCAGAAACAGCAAATGATCAATGCGCGCTGTTGAAACCGGACTGGCTGCCAACACTGAAACGGAATAGGCCGTCTTGCCAATCATGGCGACCTCGCCAAGAAAGGTCCCGGGATCGGCGCGGGCGATAAATTGCTGGCCGCTGGTTGTGGCCTGCAGGATTTCACCATTTCCATTCAAAATCAGGAAGGCCGACTTTGCCTTTTCCCCCTGCCGGATGATGGTGTCGCCAGTTACGAAATGCTGCCGCTCCGAGGCGAAAGCCAGGAGCTGGAGGTGCACGGTGTCACATTCGGCAAAAATGGGAATTTGCCGTAGTGTTTCAGCGTCCGCCCTGACGCTCATGATTTAGCTCTGTTCACGGCCTGATTCGGCATGATTCCCCGTTTCCCGCCGCATACAACGATGGAAACCCGCGAATATCAAGGGATGAGCTTGTACCCGCCGCCTTCGGTTACCAGTATTTCGGCCTGGCTGGGATCACGTTCAATCTTCTGGCGCAGGCGGTAGATGTGGGTTTCCAGGGTGTGCGTGGTCACCCCGGCATTGTACCCCCAGACGTCATGCAGCAAAACATCGCGGCTGACGATCTGCTCGCCCGAGCGGTACAGGAACTTGATGATGGCCGTTTCTTTTTCGGTAAGGCGCACCTTCTTGTTGTCATCCTTGACCAGCATCTTTGAGGCCGGCTTGAATGTGTAGGGGCCAACCTTGAAGGTGGCATCTTCGCTGTGTTCGTGCTGTCGCAGGTGGGCGCGTATGCGGGCCAGCAGAACACCAAAACGAAATGGCTTTGTAATATAGTCATTGGCACCTGAATCGAGCCCCAGGATCGTATCCGAGTCGGAACTTTGGGCGGTCAGCATGATGACAGGCCCCTTATAGCCATTGCGCCGCATCAGCTTGCAGGCTTCCCGGCCATCCATATCGGGCAGGTTAACGTCGAGGATGACGATATCGACATGGTCCGCCTTGACGGCCTTGACACCGGCCGTGGCGTTTGCGACGTCGTTCACCACATACTCTTCATGCAGCGAAAATTGGTCTTTCAAAGTTTCGCGCAACGTATCATCATCATCGACAATGAGGATTTTTTTCGTGGTGGACATGGCCGTTCTTTCGCTGGGTTTGGACGTGGATGAATTCTAGGATGTTCAATGGCGTTTTGATAGCCCGCCGGCAATACAACAACCCGTGAGGAAAACAGTCACATATCTTCACGTTCGCGCGATCAATGCGTGTTCGACTCGTGGGATTCTGACCTTTGGCACCATATCCATGACCTGTGCCCTCGGCAGGTCGGGACGGAAGTTCCGCAAAATGGAAGGTGACGGAGCCAGTCCTGTTGGCATATGGGCACTGGAACGGGGTTTTTACCGGGATGATAAAGGCGTTAAACCCCGTTCAGGGCTAAACTTTGCACCGTTGAAAAGTGGCTGGGGCTGGTGCGAAACCGTAGGAGACCGCAACTATAACCGGTTGGTCGAACTGCCTTACCCGGCAGCGCACGAGGACCTGAAGCGGGATGACGACCTCTACGACATTGTCATCGAAACCTCCCATAACATGCGCCCGCGCATCCAGGGCCGGGGCAGTGCCATCTTTTTCCACCTGGCACGGCCCGACTTCAGTCCCACCGCCGGCTGCATTGCCCTGTCGAAGCGGGACATGCTGAAAGTCTTGGAGTTTTGCTCCCGCAAGACCAAACTGGTGATCTGGCCACCCAGTGGGGCGCCGCCTAACGGGTTCCGAAAATCGCTGATCCCACCCTGACGTGGGTGGCGCCAAACGCTATGGCCGTTTCGAAATCGCCGCTCATGCCCATGCTCAGGCCAAACAGGCCGTTGCGTTTTGCTATGCTCGCGAGCACCTCAAAATGCCTGTCGGGTGCTTCATTCACGGGCGGGATGCACATCAGGCCTTCAATGGCGAGATCAAATTTTTCCCTGCATTCGGCAATGAAGGCATCAGCACCTGCAATGGCGACGCCAGCCTTCTGGGCCTCGTTGCCGATGTTGATTTGGATGAACAGCTTGAGCTTGCGGTTTTGTTTTCTGATCTCCGCTGCGATCGCCTGTGCGATACGCGGCCGGTCAATGGTGTGGATGACGTCAAACAATGCCACGGCATCCGCAGCCTTGTTGGTTTGCAACGGGCCGATCAGATGCAGCTCAATGCCTGGCATTTCTGCCATGAGCCCTGGCCATTTTCCCGCTGCCTCCTGGACCCGGTTTTCCCCGAAACACCTTTGGCCCGCCCGGATGACGGGCAGAATGTCCGGCCCTTCAAATGTCTTGGTAACAGCAATCAACGAGATGTCGTCTGCGAGCCGGTTGGCGTTTCGCGCAGCAGCGCCGATGCGGGCCTTGACTGCGTCCAGAGCTGAATGTGGATTTAAATTCATGCAGAGCTTATGGCCAAGCTTGCAGGCCATTTCAAGGACTGGTAGTCCGTAGCCAGAGCATACCCCACGTTTCGCTATCGAAGGACCATCCCCTGTGACATCCGAACGCTATAATTCCCGCGAGGCCGAACCCCGGTGGCAGCAGTACTGGTCCGAAAGCCGTTGCTTTGAAGCGATCGAGGATGTTTCGCGTCCGAAATATTATGTCCTTGAGATGTTTCCATACCCTTCTGGCCGCATCCACATGGGCCACGTGCGCAACTACACCATGGGCGACGTCATCGCCCGCTTCAAGCGCGCCTGCGGCTTCAATGTCCTGCATCCCATGGGCTGGGACGCCTTTGGCATGCCGGCCGAGAACGCCGCCATGGAGCGTGGCGTTCACCCCAAGGCCTGGACCTATGAGAACATTGCGGCCATGCGCACCCAACTCAAATCCATGGGGCTCTCCCTCGATTGGAGCCGTGAACTGGCGACCTGCGATCCTTCCTACTACCGTCACGAGCAGGCCATGTTTATCGATTTCATGAAGGCCGGTCTGGTTGAGCGCAAGGTGTCGCTGGTGAATTGGGATCCGGTGGATCAAACGGTTTTGGCCAACGAACAGGTGATCGATGGGCGCGGCTGGCGCTCTGGCGCTGTTGTCGAAAAGCGCGAATTGGCCCAGTGGTTTTTGAAGATCACGGACTATTCCGAGGAGTTGTTGCAGGCCCTCGATTCACTCGAGAAATGGCCGGAAAAAGTGCGACTCATGCAGCGCAACTGGATTGGCCGATCGGAAGGCTTGCGTTTTTCATTTGATCTCGAGGATGAGCATGGAAATCTCCTGAATGAAAAGTTGACTGTATATACAACGCGGCATGATACAATTTTCGGCGCTAGTTTTTGCGCCGTTTCAGCCGACCATGAGCTTGCCAGGCGTTGTTCTGAAAGTGATGCGGGGCTCGTAGAGTTCCGTCGGGAGGTTTCCGCGTTGGGAACCAGCGAAGAAAACATCGAGCGCGCCGAGAAGAAGGGCTATGCCCTGGGCATCTACGCCCGCCATCCTTTCTTGGCCGGAACGAGGCTTCCGGTTTACGCCGCCAACTTCGTTCTGATGGGCTACGGTGAAGGCGACATCTTTGGCTGCCCGGCCCATGACCAGCGGGATTGGGATTTCGCCAGGAAATATGGTTTGCCGATCTTGCCGGTCGTGGCGCCGCGCAACGTTGCACTTCAAGATCCCAATGAGCCGTTCATTGAAAAAGAGGGAGCCGACATTGTCCTGGTCAATTCCGATTTCCTCGATGGCATGACCGTGGCAGAGGCGAAGGACGAAGTGGCGGCGCGTTTTGAAGCTGCTGGCACGGGCGAAAGAAAGGTGAATTTTCGCCTGCGTGATTGGGGTGTTTCGCGACAGCGCTATTGGGGCTGCCCGGTTCCCGTCATTCACTGCCCGGTCTGCAAGATTGTGCCGGTGCCGAAATCTGACCTTCCCGTCGTGCTGCCAGAGGACGTGACATTCGACAAACCGGGAAATCCACTGCTGCATCACCCGACGTGGCGGTTTGTGAAATGCCCGCAGTGCGGTTCTGATGCCCAACGCGAAACCGATACGTTCGACACCTTCATTGATTCATCCTGGTATTACGCACGCTTTTGTTCGCCCCATGCGTCTGTACCGGTAGAGGCCGATGCGGCGCGCTATTGGATGCCGGTTGACCAATATATCGGCGGTGTCGAGCATGCCATTCTGCATCTCCTCTATTCCCGCTTTTTCGCCCGCGCCATGGGCAAGACCCATCACCTCAACTGGGACGAGCCGTTCGCCAGTTTGTTTACGCAAGGCATGGTGGTGCACGAAACGTTCCAGCTCGGCAATGGTGAGTGGGTGTTTCCAGTTGATGCCGTGCTGAAGGACGGTTCATGGTTCCACGCCAAGACCGGCGAGCCGTTGACGATTGGCGGCATTGAGAAGATGTCGAAGTCGAAGCGCAACGTGATTGACCCGGAATCCATCATTGCCAGCTACGGCGCTGATACGGCGCGCTGGTTCATGCTCTCCGATTCACCTCCCGAGCGCGATATTGAATGGACCGAGGCCGGAGCCGAGGGTGCGTGGAAATTTACCCAGCGCCTGTGGCGCCTGGTCAATGAGGCCAGCGCATTTGGTTCCGGAGAGTTCAAAGGGGAATTTGGAACCGCTGCCCTCGAGCTTCGCCGCGTCGCCCACCGCTCCTTGGCGGCGGTGACCGATGACTTGTCATCCCTGCGGTTCAACCGCGCCATTGCGCGCATCTACGAGCTTGCCAACGCCCTGGGGTCTGCCCTGGCAACGGCCAATCCGACCGCCGACGTTGCCTTTGTCATTCGCGAGGCCGCCGATTTTCTAACCCTGATGTTTGCGCCGATGATGCCGCATTTGGCAGAGGAATGCTGGAAGGTTCTCGGCCACACCCGTCCGGTGGTGGAAACCGCTTGGCCAAAACCGCTGGCGGGTCTAATTGTGGATGACGAGGTCACAATCGCGGTGCAGGTCAATGGCAAGCGCCGCGATGAAATCAAATTGCCCAAGGGACTGGCCAAGGACAAGATTGAGGTTGCGGTCATGCAACTTGAAGGCGTTAAACGTGCCCTTGACGGGAAGGCCGTGGTGAAGTTCATTGTCGTGCCCGACAGAATCGTGAACATAGTGATTGGTGGATAGGATCGTGCAGCGAATTACGTTCATTGTTTTGGTGGTGCTGTCGCTGGGCCTCATGGGTTGTGGCTACAAGCCGCTCTATGGCGCCAGCAATGATGGTGTAGGTGTCGCCAGTTCCTTGTCGTCAATCACAGTGCAGGAAACCGACAGTCGGGCAGGGCAGCTCGTCAGGAATAAGCTGCTCTCCTCCATGCGCCCCGCCGGTTCTGGCCATGCTGATGAATTCAGTTTGAGCATCGTGCCAACCATTGCCAAATCTTCTTTGGTCGATCAATCGCGTCCTGGCATCCAGAGGATACGGTTGCGGCTCATGGTTTCGTACCAGTTGACGGAGCTGAGTTCAGGCACGGAATTGAATTCAGGCAAGACATTCTCATCGGTTTCCTATGATGTTGTCCATGAGCCGGTGGCCGATTTGCAGGCCGAGGCCAATGCACTGAGCCGGGCAGCTCAGGAAGTGGGAGCCGATATCCATACACGGTTGGCGGCTTTCATGGCGAGCCGCGGCAGCACCTGATGTCTGTCGTCAAGGCATCTGATCTGGCCAGTCTTTTCATGGGCGGAAAACCGCTGCTTGCTGCAGTCCTCGTTCATGGAGCGGACCGCAGCGCGGTATACGATCTCTGCAAGCAGGCCGTAAGGCAGGCAACGGGTGTGGCCGATGCGGCACTCGGCAGCATCCGCTTGACTGAACAGCAGGTCACGGGTTCACGCGAACGGCTATTCGAGGAGGTGGCCTCCGTCTCCCTATTCGGTGACAAGCAGGTGGTGTGGGTATCAGATGCGGGGGACTCCCTTGCCAAGATCCTTGAACCCATCCTCGAAAGTGATACTGCGGGCAACCTCGTTTTGATTGATGCTGAAAGCCTGCCGAAAACGTCAAAGTTGCGGAAATTGTGCGAGGCGAGCATCCGCTGTGCGAGCATTGCTCTCTATGAGGAAACGTCACAGGAATTGCGCGGAAGATTGCAGCGCCAGATCAGGGCTGCCGGCTTGCAGGCAACGGACGAAGCCTTGGCCAGGCTGATGGAATTTGTGTCGTACGAGCGTGCCGTGGGCGAGAGTGAAACCCAGAAACTGATCATCTATTGCCACGGAAACTCAACAATTGAGGTTGAAGACGTCATCGCCGTGTGTGGTGATACGTCGGAGGCTTCAAGCGATGATC
>JANMKJ010000133.1:0-5312 GCA_031371945.1 Rhodobiaceae bacterium | reverse complement strand
GCGTGGCCAAGGATGGCACGCAGGGTTATTATGGCCTGTTGGTAGCAAATGCTGAAAACACCAAGCTCAACAGCGTTGACGACATCAAGAAATGCGATAAATCGCTTTCCTTTGGAAATGGCGATCCTAATTCTACTTCTGGGTTTCTCGTTCCTTCAGTATTCGTGTTCGGAGCTAACAAGATTGATGTGAAGACATGCTTCAAGGCAGTAACCAACGCCAATCACGAGACCAACCTCATGGCCGTTGCCAACAAGCAGGTTGATTTCGCCACCAATAACACGGAAAACCTTGCCAAGGTTGAGATAAAGGATCCGGAAGCTTTCAAGAAGATCAAGATCATCTGGAAGTCTCCACTCATTCCTTCGGATCCAATCGTGTGGCGCAAGGACCTGGATGCCACGACGCGCGCCAAGTTCATGAACTTCTTCATGTCCTATGGTCGCCAAGGAACTGTAGAAGAAGTAAAGGCAGCACGTGCCGTATTGGCAACATTGCTCTGGGCGCCATTCAAGCCATCATCAGATGCCCAACTCTACCCCATTCGCGTTCTTGAAGTGAGCAAGAACATGAACAAGGTAATGGCCGATGAAACCCTGTCGCAGGCCGACAAGGATGCCAAGATCAAGGAACTGCAGGCTCAAAAAGCCGAGTTCGAAAAGTTGATGGGTGAGGTTCCCCAGACCTAAGTTTACCCTAACTTAGGTATTGGGCGGGGTTAACACCTCGCCCATTTTTTAATGGAATTTGGCATGACAATTGAAACGCTAAAACACGATATTGCTATTCCGCCTGTTCCCTTCAAGGAAAGGTGGGGCAAGTATCTGTTTTGGATAGCACTGGCTGTACTTCTGGCTTGGAGCTTCAAGCCTTCCGAGATGTACCGCGCACCAAGTCTGGTGACCGATGCTGGCAACATGGCGAGCTATGCTTCCGGATTTCTAAAGCCAAACTTTCACGATTGGCGTTACTATCTGTCCGAGCTTGTCATCACCGTACAAATTGCCATGTGGGGTACCTTTCTGGCGGTGATCGTGGGCATGCCGATCTCGTTGCTGTGTTCCAACAATGTGGCACCTCCATGGGTGGTGCAGCCCATGCGCCGCCTCATGGATGCCTGCAGGTCGATCAATGAGCTGGTGTGGGCGGTGTTCTTTGTGGTGGCAGTTGGCCTTGGACCTTTTGCTGGGGTGATGGCCATATTTCTCAATACCACCGGCATCGTCGCCAAGCTGTTTTCCGAAGCCGTTGAAGCCTCGGACCCTCGTCCTGTGGAAGGAATACGCGCAACTGGTGCAACCCGCACGCAGGAGGTGCTTTACGGCATTGTTCCGCAAGTTATGCCACTTTGGATTTCCTATAGCCTTTACCGGTTTGAATCGAATGTCAGGGGTGCCACCGTATTGGGAATCGTAGGAGCAGGCGGCATTGGCCAGGTGCTGTTTGAGTCCATTCGCGGGTTCTACTACGCGGAGACCGCAGCCCTGATGATCATGGTCATATTGACCGTCTCCCTCGTTGACATCATATCGCAACAACTCCGCAAGATTATGGTTTGATTATGCGACACGCAGTATACTACGCACCCGCTGCCGGCAGCCTGCTTCACAGGCTGGGATCAAGCTGGCTTGGCCGTGATGCAGTCAGTGGTGAATCAGTCAGCCAGCCGCCCGTGGAAGGCCTCAGGGACGTAACCCAGGAACCTGCGCGATATGGTTTTCACGCCACACTGAAGGCGCCATTTGTGCTGAATCAGGACATGAAGCGCATCGAACTCGGTGATGCCGTGGCCCTTGTGGCAGCCCAGATGGATGTCGTGACAATTCCCAAAATTGCGCTGCGCGAAATCGATGGATTTCTGGCGCTGGTGCCGGAGGGTGCCGAGAGCGAACTTTCGGCGCTTGAGCAGCTTTGTGTGTGTGGCCTTGACTCATTCCGCGCGCCCGCCAGCGAAGCCGAAATCGCGCTTCGCAGAAATGCCCGGCTCAACCCACGGCAGGACGAGCTCCTGCTGCGGTGGGGCTATCCTTATGTGCTGGACGAATTTCGCTTTCACATGACGTTGACACGAAAGCTGCTGAATGAAGAGCGGCGGCATTTCCTGCATGCCGCGACTGAACATTTCGCGCCAGCCATTGGCGCGCCCCTCGAAATTGACGCCCTCACGATTTTTGCCGATTCACCGTTTCTGCAGAAGTTTGAGGTTGAAGAGCGGTTTCTTCTGCGGCGGGCCGACCGGCTGAAGGTGGCCTCATGAGCCACACCGTTCTCTCCAATGCTCGCCTCGTCCTCGGTGACGACGTGATTGACGGTGCGCTGGCGATGAGAAATGGCCAGATCGTTGCAATTGATGAAGGCTCCTCCATCAAATTTGATGATCTTGAAGGAGACTACCTCATACCAGGCCTGATTGAGCTCCATACGGATCATCTTGAGAGCCATTTCCATCCGCGACCCGGGGTCGAATGGCCTGCTGGCTCCGCCGTCATTTCCCATGATGCGCAAATAGCGGCTGCCGGAATCACGACGGTGTTCGATGCGCTTCGTGCTGGTTCATTTGATCCCGGCGATCTTTCAGCCCGAAATGGGGAGCGATTGGCTGAAGCCATCCATGCCACACAAGCCCTCGGGCAGCTGCGTGCCGAGCATTTCATTCACCTGCGATGCGAATTGCCCTGTGTGGATACTGTTGCTGCAGCTTCGCGAACGATATCAGCGGGTGATATCCGCCTGATTTCAGTCATGGATCATACCCCGGGGTACCGGCAGTTTGTCAGCATCGAGAAATTCAAGGAATACTATCTCGGCAAAAAGCTCATCCTTCCAGAGAAGATAGATGAATACATCCAGGACAAGATCGACCTGCAAAGCCGCCATGCCGCCAGTAACAAGGCGGAGATTCTTTCTATCGTGAAGAACCTTGGCATCCGGCTGGCCAGCCATGACGATGCAACCCCGGCCCATGTTGATGAAGCGGTGGCTGACGGTGTTGTCATCGCTGAATTTCCAACAACTGCCGCTTCCGCCAAGGCGGCCCACGAAAGCGGCCTGGCTGTTTTGATGGGTGCTCCAAACGTCGTGCGTGGCAGCTCCCATTCCGGAAATATCTCGGCCTGCGATATTGCAGCATCCGGCCATCTCGATATCCTGTCATCCGACTATGTGCCGGCAAGCCTGCTGCTTGCGGCCTTTGCACTGCCGGAAAAAATCGGTTCAATTACATTGCCGCAAGCAATTGGTTTTGTAACATCAAGACCGGCAACTGCCGCTGGCCTCGATGATCGCGGTGAAATAGCGTTGGGCAAGCGGGCTGATTTGGTTCAAGTCAACGTCAGCAGCGGACAACCTGTGGTGAGGCGTGTATGGCGCGAGGGCATAAGGGTCCTGTGACAGGTAGGCTCGTGCTGGTGGTGGGTCCAAGCGGAGCCGGTAAAGACAGCATTTTACGTTATGCAATGTCAAAGTTTTCTGGCGACCACCGAGTGGTATTTCCCAAACGCTGCATAACGAGAACAGTTGATGCTGAGGCTGAAGACCATGAATCAGTCGATGTGGACAACTTCGACGCAATGTCACGTCAAGGGGCCTTCGCATTGACGTGGGATGCCCATGGACTAAAGTACGGCGTTCGCCGTGATATTGATGAGCACCTGCATCGCCAAAGTATTGTAGTAGTAAATGTGTCGCGTACCATACTTGGTGATGTAGCCACCGTCTATCCACAAGCAATTGTTGTAGAAATATCCGCAACAATTGAAACTCGCGCTTTGCGTATCGCCGCCAGGGGCAGGGAAAGCTCTGACGAGATTTTTCAGCGGGTAAGCCGCCAAACTCCGGCGCTACCAACGAATCTTCAATCGCATACAATAAGCAATGATGGAAATCTGTTGGATGCCGGTGAAACATTCTGCAATTTGCTCCGGATCCTCCGAGCGGCTCGCCGGCGCATTGCTCGACCGCCTGAGCCATCACGTCCACATCCTGACCATGAATGATGACAGTTATCCATGCATTAGTGTCGCATTGCGGCTTGTACAAAATATCGGCCAGGCCACACCCATTGGCAGAAAAGAGCGTGGTTCGCATTGAGAGTGCCCGAATATTGCTCTCGAATGGCTCCTCGCCCAATGTGCACTCTCGACGTTTAAGGTTCACCGACTTACGAAGATGACCCATGACAGACCAGGGCGCGCACTCGCTTTTGCTTTCCGGACCATGCTAAATATTGGCCATGGACAAATTCGTGCTCCAAACTGACCGTCTTCATCTCCGAAGCTGGAAACCAAGTGATCTACCAGTATTCGCAAGGATGAACGCCGAGCCGAAGGTTATGGAATTCTTTCCCGCATTGCTCAGCGACGGCGAGAGCAACGCTCTCGCAGAAAGAATTCAAGATCATATGGCCGACCTGGGCTTTGGGTTGTGGGCGGTCGAGCTGCAGGGTATTGCAGATTTCATCGGCTTTGTCGGGCTTTCCAAGCCCAGTTTCGATTCGCACTTCACGCCCTGCATCGAGATAGGCTGGCGACTGGCAATTGAACATTGGGGAAAAGGATACGCGACAGAGGCGGCGCACGCTGTATTGCGCTACGGAACCGAACAGTTGGCGCTATCCGAAATTGTATCGTTTACTGCTACCTGCAATCATCGATCGCGCGCCGTAATGCAGCGTATTGGCATGACTCACGACCCTGATGACGACTTTGATCATCCAAATTTGTCGCATGGTCACCCGTTGCGCCGGCATGTGCTCTATCGCTACAGGCCTCTTCGGCCTCCTGCAGATTGAGCCTAGTTGCCGGGAACAATCATCGGGTGGAACGAGAACACGTCGCGGCTTGACGTATCGACTGAAACCTTAATCCAATGGACGTTCGGACTTCCGAATGTCTGCACACGGGTAAGATTGGGAATAAGGGATGTGGCGGTAGCTAAAGGCTTGTCGATTTTAAAGAAATGCGTATCGCCATGAACGATGACTACCTGTCCGGCAAATGCTTTAGTTTCTTCTATCAGTTTGTCCAAGAACTGGCCATAACCATCGCGACCTGGCAATCGGCTTTCGTCAACTTCCTCGGTTTCCGGAACATCGAAACCCAAATCTCCCTGGAACACGATCATAATGCCGGCGGACTTGGCAGCCGCAGCCATTTTGTTTGCCGCGTCCTCCATTTTCGCCACGGCAGTATCCGCAGCGTCCACAGGGAGACGCCTCCGCAGGGGAGCGTTTTCATTTTCGGGCTGAGACTCGTACGAGATGAGCACCGCTCAGCAAGAATATTCGCGGCTCTGAGCGTCCGCGGATTGCCGCG
>JANMKJ010000112.1:0-14403 GCA_031371945.1 Rhodobiaceae bacterium | reverse complement strand
CTTGACAACGACAGCACCTTGCGGACCTTCGACGATGAACACGAGGTTGAGGTTTCCGTCCCCCACTTCGCGTACCTTCCAGATCTTTGCATCGCTGCCGATGCGGTCTTTTAGTATTTTGAGCTCTCCCAGCCGGGTGGGCAAGGTCTCCGGACTCAGGGCCACGAAATCCTTGTAGCTGTTTAGTGCGTCAGACATTCAGTAATGAACTCCCAAGCGAAACGATATTTTGTGGGTGATTATTGTTGCCCGAAATGAATTGCACAACACCTATGTTTTACCACGCCGCTGACATGAACGGCACATGTGGATTTCAGCGTAGCCTTCAGGGGAAAGCCTTGCGCTCAAAGGACTGGTTACAATTTCGGAGAATGACTGCTCATAGCCAATTGACCGTACGGTGTCAAGATCTAAATTCTTAAAGTATTACAATGGTCCTAGTATGGGTTCCAGCATTTTATAGCAGGCTTCCCTGGCAACTTTAGCCGAGAGGAGCTTGGGTTCAATGCACCATTCCAGTCCCAGGCCATCCACCAGAGAAATAAGCATAGTTGCAACAAGGGCCGTATCGATTTGCAGCCCCCGGGCCTTGGCCACATCGCCGAGTGCGGCTTCCACGTCGGCGCGGTAGCGGGCATATTGCTTGCGGTGAACTTTGAGAAGTGCTGGGTTGTTTGCCATCTCGCCCCAAAGTGCAAGCCAGATGTTGAGGCTTTCGCGGTTGAAGAATTCCCGTGAAAACATCGCATCGATGATGGCAATGATGCGTTGTTCGGGTCGATCAGGCGCGGGTTCAGGTGTTTCCAGAACCTGTAGCATCTTGCCGTAGATGGTTTCATAGACCGCAGCCAGCAGGCCATCGATGGATTTGAAATGGTGTGTGATAAGGCCACGTGAAACCTTGGCCTCCAGACAGATGCGGTCAATTGTGAAGCCCAGGATTCCATCACGCGCCAGGCAGGACAGGCCCGCTTCAATCAGCATGGCGCGACGGTCGGCGCTGGAATAACGGGCATACTTGGGTGTGGATTTTGCAGCCATGATGAAGTGGCGGCGTTACAAGGCAACGCCGCCGTTTACTCACACTTTCTTGAACATGGTGGGGTTGGGATGGCCATCCGCCAGTATCACTGGCAGCAGGTTATCGTCGTGAATGGCCACATAGGGTTCAAAGCAAATGAAAATGAAGCAGCCTGAATCTTCCATCAGGTCTTCCATCTTGTTGAAGATTGCCTTGCGCTTGCCGTCGTCCTGTTCAACCAATCCTTGCTGGTAGAGGTCCTCGAATTCCTTGCTGTCGAAGAACGACCAGTTGTAAACGCCGATCTGGTCGGGCCGGAACCACAGCAGGTTTTCAGTGGGATCAATGCCGCCTGCAAAATTCATCAGCACCAACTCGAGGGTCTTGTAGGTATCACCCTTGGTCTTATCCCCCAATGACCAGTAGGCTGCTTCCTCGGTTGGCTGGATTTCCACCGTGATGCCGGCTTCAGCGAGGTTTGACTGGATGATTTGCGCAATGGCCTGGGTCTTGGCATCGGTGAGCGCGACGAGCTTGAGAGTAAGGTCGGTAACACCCGCCTCGGCCAGGAGAGCCTTGGCCTTTTCGACATCGCGGACTGCGATATGGTTTTTCTCTCTCGCAAATTTCGTGCCGGGCTGCACGACACCTGCCGCACGGCCCGTCAACCCATCATAGGCACCCTGCAACACCGCTTCGCCATCATAGGCATATTGCACGGCCTGGCGAACCCGGATATCGCTCAGCAAGGGGCTGTTCATGTTGATGGTGAGCCAGGCATAGCGGGTGGATTGAGCCTCGATGAGCTTGGCACCCTTGGGCATGGCTGCTTTCACCTGCTTTGCCGCACCTACGGCAAGCCTGGTAAAATCAAAGGCATCGGCTTCATAGGCAAGTTGGGCGGCCTGGTCGTCCTGCACGATATAGATTTCGATTTTTGAGAAATCGGATTTTTCTCCGTTCCAATCGGGGTTGGCAACAAGGGTCACTTTCTGGTTCTGCTCCCACTTGTCCATCAGGAAAGGGCCACACTGGGCAGGAATTTCAGTTGTGTAGGCGCCGCCTGCTTTTTCCACGGCGGCCTTGCACACGATGTGCCCGCCGTAATAGGGCAGGCTGATCACCCAGAAAGGCTTGTAGGGTTGCTTCAGGTGGATGATGCCGGAGCGGGCATCGACCACTTCCACACGATCAAGCTTTTCAAACTGGTAGGCCCAGGCAGAGTCGCTTCCGGCAATGCGCTCATATGAGAATTTCACATCTTCCGCGGTGACCGGACCAAAACCGTTGTTCCACTTCAGGCCGTCGCGCAGCGTGAAGGCAATGGTTTGGGGTGAAGTCCACTCAATTTTCTCGGCTCCCCAGTTCATCGTCTGGTTGCCGTCACGGATATCGCCCAGGCGGATGAGGGAAATTTGCGTGCAGCGGGGAATGATTTCATCGAGCCCACCGATGATACCCTTGGGATCCAGTACCTGGAAATCCGCATCGATACGGAGGCGAAGGGTATCGCCCTCGGCTGACCAAGCCATATGGGGTGCGGCCACAAGACCTGCCAGGGCGCCTCCTGCCAGTTTCATCAGTTCGCGTCTATCGGTTTTCCATATTGTATACATTATCGTTCTCCCTTTCAGTTTCTTGTTTCAGGTTCAGCAAAATGACAACTTACAAATCTCCCCGGAGCCAGATTCCGCAATCTTGGCTCTTCCTTGCGGCAGCGCTCCTGGACGATGGCGCAGCGGGTGTGGAATTCACAGCCTGCAGGCCGGTTTAGAACGCTTGGTATTTCGCCCTTGATGGCAAGATCAGTCCGGCGCTTGCGCGGATCGGGCTGTGGTTCGGCGGCAATCAGGCTCTTGGCATAGGGGTGCAGCGGTTTTCTGAACACGTCCCGTGTCGGCCCGGTTTCAACGAGGCGGCCCAAATACATAACAGCAAGGCGGTCTGAAACATGGCGCACCATGGCCAGGTTGTGGGTGATGATCAGGTAACTCAGGCCCAGGCTGGACTTGAGCTCGGTCATGAGGTTGAGGATTTCACCCTGGACGGAAACATCAAGGCCTGCCGTGGGCTCATCGGCAATCACCAGTTTAGGGTTGAGTGCAAGTGCCCGCGCCACGCCGACGCGCCGGGCCTGGCCGCCCGAGAGTGCATGGGGGTAGCGATTGGCAATGTCTGGGGTAAGGCCAACGCTGTTTAAAAGCTCAGCTATTTTGGCTTTGCGATTTTCGACGCCAACACCATGGATGAGAAAGGGTTCCATCAGTAACGAACCAATTGTCATGCGGGGACTGAGGCTTGCAACTGCATCCTGAAACATCATGGCGGAAGATTTGCGCACTGAATTGAAAGAACTCCGGGTTTTCAATTCATCGCCGCAGAACCTGATTGTGCCTGAGCTGATCGGCCAAAGTCCAAGTATGGCGCGGGCAAGCGTGGTTTTGCCGGAACCGGATTCTCCCACAAGCCCCACTGTTTCACCCGTTTCAACAGTCAGCGATACGTTCCGCAGGATGTCAATATGTGTGGCGGCCACGGCCCGAAATGGGTTTGGCAAGCGTTGGGAAAGTGGAAACCTGACGGACAGGTCATTGATTTCCAGCAGCGTAGTCATGACATGGCCTTATGGCAGAACGCTGATTGGGTTTCAGATATCTTCACCCATGGCGGGACCATGTTGCGGCAAACATCACTTGCGATCGTACAACGGGCCGCAAAGCTGCAACCTGAAGGCGGATTCATCAAGTCTGGCAGGCGGCCCCTTATGGTTGGCAGGATGGGGGTGTGGTCTTCAAAATGCGCCGGGTCGCAGGCGATGAGGGCGCGGGTGTAGGGGTGTCTGGGTGCATGGTAGATATCATCCACCAATCCTTGCTCCACCACCTCGCCGGCATACATCACGTAGACCCGGTCACAGAGTTCGGCCACTACGCCGAGGTGATGGGTGACGACGATGATGGCGCCCAGGTAATCATTTCGCAGTTCACGCAGGAGGTGGATGATCTGGGCCTCCATGGTCACATCCAGAGCTGTGGTGGGCTCATCTGCCACCAGCACATTAGGTTGCATCAGAAGGGCTGCGGCGATGCTGGCGCGCTGGCGCATGCCGCCGGACAGTTCATGCGGAAACCTCTGCATGCAAAGCTCGGGATCGGGAATCCCCACGCGTTGCAACAGGTTAGCGGCACGGCCTTGCTTTTCACGCGTGGAGATTTCTACAAGTTGCTGTTGAAAATCAACCAATTGATCACCCATGGTGAGCACCGGGTTGAAAGTTGTCATGGGATCCTGGAATACCATGGCGATGTCTGAGCCCCGCAATCTACGCTGGGCGTTGCGGTCCAGTTCCAGAATGTTTCTGCCTTGATAGTAAACAGCACCCGACAGGACCCGTGCATTGTCGGCCAGAAGGTTGATGATGGCAGCGGCAAGGGTGGATTTTCCACAGCCGCTTTCACCCACGATGCCGATGACTTCGCCGGCATGGGCTTCGAGACTGGCGTTGCGCAGCGCATGGATTTGACCAACGCCCGCGTCATAGCCGATTGAAAGGTCGGATATGCGCAGGATCGCCTCACTCATCGCAGGCTCCGCAACTGCAGTTTGGGATCAAGGGCATCGCGCAGCCCCTCGCCGAGGAAGGTAAAGCCAAGCGTGGCCAGCACCAGCGGAAGGCCTGCGGCAATCACCAGGGTTGGCGAAGACCGGATGGACGTATAGCCATCATAAAGAATATTTCCCCACGATGGTGTGGGTGGCCGCACGCCGAGGTTCAGATAGCTCAGCCCTGCCTCCAGCATGATCACGACCGGGATATCCATGCTCAGAATGATCACCAGGGGTCCCACCACATTGGGGAGCAAGTGAACCAGGATGATGCGCAGGGAAGATGCACCCATGGATTTCTCCGCCATGACGAAATCACTGTTCTTGAGCGTGAGTGTCTGCGCGCGAATGAGACGGGCATAGCCCGGTATGGAAACGAGAATTATGACGATGACAAGCGTTGTAGTGCCTGGTCCCAAAACCGTGATGACGGCGAGTGCGAACATGATCAGGGGCAGGGAGCTCATGGAATCAAACAACAGCACGAAGATGTTATCCAGCCAGCGGGGGCCAAAGCCAGCAATGAGGCCCAGCAAAAGTCCGCAAATTCCGGCAAGTCCGGTTGCGGTGAGGGCTATGGAAAGTGCGGTGCGTGATCCATAGATGACGCGCGACAGGGTGTCCCTGCCAAGCTGGTCGGTGCCCAGCCAATGAGACAGGCCCGGTTCGAGAAATTTCGTCTGTACGCTGATTTTTAGGGGGTCATAGGGGGAAATGACGGGTGCCAGCAGCGCCATGAGAAGAAACACTATGACCAGGCCCAAGCCCAACGCACCCATTGGGTCACGGGTGAGGGAGCGCAGTGTCCGTGATGCGTTTTCAACTGCGGAGAACATCACGCACCCTGGGGTCAAGCCTGGCTATGAGAAGGTCGGCCAATGTCACGATGACGAGATAGAAAGCCGTCATCATCAAGACAGTCCCCATGACAACGGGATAGTTCCGCTTTATCACGGCGGAGGTGATGAGTGTTCCGATGCCCGGCCTTGAAAACACGGTTTCAACAAAGACTGCACTCGAAAGAATGCTGCCAAGTCCCACGGCGACGATGGAAATGGTGGGAATGATCGCGACGCGAAGTGCGTATTTGAATACCACCTTCCGTTCTGTCAGGCCAAAGGCGCGGGCAGTGCGAATGTGGTTTGCTCCCATTACCTCCAGCATCGAGGCGCGCACCATGCGGGCGAGGTAGCCCACCCAGCTGATGCCAATGGCAAAGGCCGGCAGAATGATGGCCCTGACCTGGCTTCCCACATCACCCGCCTCTCCGCCGCCGATGGCCGGAAGCCAGCGCAGCCAAACGGCAAAAATCAGCAGGGCATAAATTGCCACGACGAAAGACGGCACTGAAATCATGCTGACGGATAGAACGCCGAGAATGCGGTCCATTGCGGTGCCGCGGTAGATGACGGCGGCACAGCCCAGTGAAACACCCAGCACCAGGGCCCAGGCCAGGGCCACAAACCCCAGTATCAGTGTATTTGGAAAAACCTCGAGGATTTCCTCGAGCACTGGCCGTTTTGACCACACGTCATACCCCAGGTCACCACTTATGGCGTTATAAAAGAAATTGTAGATTTGGGTGAGGATGGGTTTGTCGAGTCCCATGCGCGCGATCAGTTGCTGTTTCAGCTCGGGAGTGGCACGGGGCCCCAGGGCAATAGAGGCAGGATCGCCGGGCACAAGGAACACCATGGCATACATGGCAAGCATCACCACGAACAGGATGAGTGTTGCAAGCATGATGCGTTTGATGGCGTAGGTCAGCACGGTGTCATCCCGCCTCCGTAGACTCTAGAGCATGTCACGTTTGATCCTCTCATGCCACTTGCGTTCAAAGATGCGGGTGCCATTTTCCGCAACCGTGACATCCATGGCAATGATGAAATGGCTGGCGTCACAGCTCATGACGCCCCGGCTGTGGTGCACCATGGTTGTGTCCTTGCGCATGATTTCAATGCGGAAGTCTGTTATGGTTTTGGCTGACAAGGGATCATTGCCAGTAATTTCATAGCGTGACAGTCCTTGGGTATTTTGCGTCTGACCGATGTCGGGCATTTCCTTGAACAGGGTCCAGCGCGGAAAATCCACAGTGGTCACACCAGTCAGCAAATCACGAGTGACGCTGCGCCTGTGGGTTTGCGGCTTGGGATGGTTGATGGACGGCGTATCCTCTGCCATTTCAACGCCACCAAATTCACGCAGTTTGGCATCACTCCGACTCTTTGGACGCACCGGCAGGTCAAGGAAGCTTTTGGACGTGGCGATTGTAAGGGTAGCCAACTCGGGCGAAGGCCAGGCAATGGGCCAATAGGTGGTTGATAGTGAAACCGCAATGCGGTGGCCTTTTGGAAAGCTATGGGCGATATCGTCCAGATCAACAACCGCCTTGTAGGTTTTTCCAGGCTTCATGGCCGTGGGGTGTTCGTGACTGTCGCGGTGGGTTAAGTTCAGCAGGCCAACAGTGACGCGGGTTGAGCTGCCATCGGGAGCTAGATCGTTGAGCCTGACGCACACCAAGCCCTGGGGTTTATCGCAGGTGAATTCCAGATGCAGCTGGGGAGCACCGAGTATTTCCGTAGGCTTGGAAAGCGGCTTGCTTGCGAAGACCAATGAACCCAAATCGTCTTCACGCTGGTCAGTTGGCCAATCGGCATCCCCGCCATAGCGGCCCACCTCGCCAGCCGTGGCACCTACCCACAGTGGCGAGCAGATGCTGACTTTCTTCGATGCGGCCTGTCTCGTGGCCAGAACGCCACCGGTATTGAGGAAGAGTTTTTCGCTTACAATGCGCGGCGACGGCCATTGGCTTTCTGCAACCCAGCGTCCAGGTCTTTCAGCGTAACAGGTCTGGGGTGGCACGGAATCCTGCATCCACACGCGGTACATGGGTTCATCCAGCATGCCGGTGTCGATGCCCTTCAGCCAGTGGTCGAACCAGCGGACGGCTTCCTGCAGCCAGCCAATAGCGGGCTGAACCTCAACATCATGGGGATAGCTATGGGCCCACGGACCGTTCAGTCCCAGCCGGGGACCTTTCAACTTGGCTAAAAGACGCGGCACGGATTCGGAATAATTGTCGGCCCAACCGCTTACGGCGTAGACGGGAATGGTGATGCGGCCGAAATCCTCGCACACCGATCCTTGCTTCCAATAGGCGTCGCGGCGCTGGTGTTTCATCCATGTGAGGATCCATGGCTGGTTGTGCTGGATGCGCTCCATCCACATTCCGCGCCACTTTTCACCCACGATTTCCGGATCAGGCGCCATATCATTGTGAGCGAACATGGTGGACGACCAATCGAAGTTATCTTTCGACAGGCAACCGCCTACCCAGTGGATGTCGGTTGCGTAGCGATCGTCGGTGGAGCCCACGGTTATGATGGTTTTGAGCGCAGGGGGATTTCGCGCGGCGATTTGCAGGCCGTTGAAGCCGCCCCAGGAAATGCCGATCATGGCGACGTTGCCATCGCACCAGTCCTGGGCCGCAAGCCAGGCTATGGCCTCACAGCCATCAAGCTGTTCCTGCTCCGTATATTCGTCGTCAATCAGGCCTTCACTGTCTCCGGTTCCTCGAATATCCAGCCGCACGCAGGCATAACCATGGGCGGCAAAATACTTGTGCATGTTCTGGTCGCGGGTGCGCGTGCCATCACGCTTGCGATAGGGAATGTATTCAAGAATAGTAGGAACGGGATGTTCGCTTGCATCTTCGGGCAACCACATTTTGGCGGCGAGGCGCGTTCCATCGCCGAGCGGCACAAAGATATTCTCAATGGTTTTAACGGGGGCAGAACGCCCGGCTGCTCGTTTCGGCATTGAACACTCGCAATCCTTCTTGAACGATCATATAATAAGGTATAGGCTCTTGGCAACATGCAAAGAAACCCCCGTTACGATATTTTGTTTGAGCCGGTGCGCATTGGTCCGGTCACGGCACCTAACCGGTTCTATCAAACACCACATGCGACGGGCATGGGTTATATGAAGCCGCAGAGCTCGGCGGCGTTGCGGGGTGTTAAGGCCGAAGGCGGTTGGGGGGTCGTGTGCACGGAGTATTGCTCCATCCATCCCTCATCGGATGACAGCCCGCACGGATTCCTGAGCCTGTGGGACGAGGATGACGTAAAATCACTGGCGCTCACGGTTGATGCCATCCACGCCCATGGCAGCCTGGCCGCCGTCGAGTTGTGGCATGGGGGTTCGCACAGCAGCAACCGAATGACGCGCATGCCATCGATTGGACCTTCAACACGGCAAGCGAAGTATCATTTGCCAGTGACAGCGCGGGCCATGGACAAGGCGGATATACGCGCTTTTAGATCCTGGCAACGTGATGCAGCGCTTCGTGCCAGGCGGGCCGGATTTGACATTGTCTATGTGTATGGCGGGCATGACTATCTGCCATTTCAGTTCCTGTCACGGCGCAGCAATGACCGCACCGATGAGTATGGCGGATCGCTGGAAAACCGGGTGCGGTTGCTGCGCGAAATGCTGGAAGATACGAAAGACGCCGTGGGGGCAACCTGCGGCGTGGCTCTGCGGCTGGCCGTTGATGAATTGCACGGTGCCCACGGCATTACCTCGGAAGGCGAGGGGCGCGAGGCTGTTGCCCTGCTGGCGGAAGTGCCTGACCTGTGGGACGTGAATGTCTCGGGAAGCCTCGGCAATGATTCCAAATCATCGCGCTTCAGCGGTGAGGGATTTCAAGAATCCCATGTGGCCTTCGTCAAGGGCCTCACGTCAAAGCCCGTGGTGAGTGTTGGGCGCTTCACCTCGCCTGACACCATGGTGAGCCAGATCAAGCGGGGTATCCAGGATTTCATTGGCGCGGCACGGCCATCGATCGCCGATCCGTACTTGCCTGCCAAAATAAATCAGGGTCGGGAAGACGAAATCCGCGAATGCATTGGCTGCAACATGTGCCGCGCGGCCAACAACGAGGCCGTACATCTGCGCTGCACCCAGAATCCGACCATGGGCGAGGAGTGGCGGCGCGGCTGGCATCCTGCCCGCATTGCACCGCGCCATGATGCGGCAAAGCTGCTGGTGGTGGGTGCGGGCCCCGCCGGACTGGAGGCAAGCCTTGCGCTGGGGCAGCGGGGCTATGAGGTGACACTGGCAGAGCGGCAAGATTCCCTGGGCGGGCGCCTGTTGCATGAGGCGCAGCTTCCGGGTCTTGCGAACTGGATGCGGGTGCGCGATTACCGGGCGCATATGATTTCGAAGCTTCCGAATGTTGAGATCTATCGTGGCAGTGCGATGACGGCTGTTGACGTCATGGATTTCGGTGCTGACCATGTGGTGCTGGCAACCGGCAGCGTGTGGCGGCGCGATGGCATCGGCGCAGCCCATGAGGACGGAAGTCAGTTTCCAGATGCGCTAACGCCGGACGATTGCTTTGCGGGTGCCGCGGTGAACGGGCCTGTCGTAGTTTATGACGACGAGCATTATTTCATGGGTGGAGCGCTTGCCGAAAAATTCAGGAATCAAGGGTTCGAAGTAACGCTGGTGACACCACTTGCGACGGCATCCGCATGGACGGCGCTCACGGACGAACAGTATTTCGTGCAGAAGCACCTGCTTGAGTTAGGAGTCAAGTTAGTGCTTTCCCACAGTCTCGCAGCGCAGAGCGCCAGTGAAGCCAGACTGGCTAATGCCTACACGGGAAAGGAAATCGCCATCGCATGCGGCACGCTGGTTCTGGTTACGGGGCGAATTCCCCGGGACGACCTGTCGATTTCGCTGCAGGCCAAAGGCTTTCAAAAGTTCACGCGCATTGGTGACTGTCTCGCACCATCGTCGATCGCCGATGCGGTCTACAGTGGCCATGGATTTGCCCGTGAATTTGGGGGTACTGGCGCAAATCTGCCGTTGCGGCGGGAGCGGCCCGCTTGGACGGGGGCATCATGACCGAACCCCGGGAACGACGCAGGGCCGGTCGGCCGTTGCGGCAAGTGGGAGGGGTTGCCCAGCGCCCGTGGAAACTGCTGTCGCGACCCTACGCGCCAATTGAAATTCTGAGTGCGGACCAGCTCATGGCCATTCACGATGCGGCCCTCACGGTGCTTGCAGAGGTCGGCATGCGGGTGCTGGAACCCAGGGCAAGGGCCTTCTACAAATCGGCTGGTGCCCATGTTGACGAAAGTGACATGCGGGTGCGGTTTGATTCCGCCATGGTCATGGAGTTGGTGAAAAAGGCTCCCGCCACCTTCACGCTGGCGGCGCGCAATCCGAACCGAGATCTAAAAATTGGCGGCAAGCACTGTGTTTTGTCTTCTGTGGGCGGGCCAGCCTATGTGATGGACCTCGACAAGGGCAGGCGAGCTGGCACCTATGCCGAGATGTGCGACTACATCAAGCTGATACAATCGCTCAACATCATTCACCAAGAGGGCGGTGGGCCGTTTGAGGCGCTGGATCTGCCGGCGGAAAGCCGCCACCTGGATTTGCACTATGCCGAGATCACGCTCACGGACAAGAACTGGCAGCCGCAAGGCTTGGGACGTGAGCGCGCTATTGACGGTTTGGAAATGGCGGCCATTGCACTGGGCAAGACCCGCGAGCAACTGGTCGATACGCCGGTTCACACCTGCATCATCAACACCAACTCGCCGCTGCAGCTGGATGTTCCCATGGCAGAAGGATTGATGACCTTTGCCGAACACGGCCAATGCAATGTCATAACTCCCTTCACGCTGGCCGGTGCCATGTCGCCCGTGACCATTGCAGGGGCACTTACCCAGCAACATGCGGAAGCTATGGCCGGCATTGCCCTGTGCCAGATCATTCGTCCCGGCGTTCCAGTCATGTATGGCGGGTTCACCTCGAATGTTGACATGAAATCCGGGGCTCCGGCGTTCGGCACGCCGGAATACACGCAAGCTGCACAGGCCTCCGGCCAGCTGGCGCGGCTCATTGGCGTACCCTTCCGTTCCAGCAACGTCACAGCCGCCAATGATGTGGATGCGCAGGCGGCCTACGAAAGTGCCATGTCGCTGTGGGGTTGCCTGATGGGTGGCGCGCACATGGTGCTGCATGCCGCGGGTTGGCTTGGTGGCGGCCTTACGGCGTCGTTTGAAAAGCTTATTGTTGATGCGGAAATGCTGCAGATGATGGCTGCGTATTTCGAACCGTTCGAGGTTTCGACAGCAACGCTGGCACTAGATGCCATCCGCGACGTGGGACCGGCGGGGCATTTCTTTGGCACAGCGCACACCATTGAGCGCTATGAACACGCTTTCTACACGCCACTTCTGTCGAACTGGGACAATCATGATGCCTGGGTTGAGCGCGGCAAGATCAATGCCTACACGCGGGCCAACGGCATCTGGAAAAAAATGCTTGCAGCGTACGAAAAGCCGCCATTGGATACTGGAATTGATGATGCATTGAAGGATTATGTAAACCGCCGTAAGCTGGAGATATCCGGGGGGAGCAAATTTCAATAAGTGGGCGTAGTGCAAATGCAGGACCGGTCTTCGGACACCTTTCGCAATACGGATATTGATTCAGTCCTGAGCGATGCGCAGTTGCGCTTTACGGCCGCCAATCCCAAAAGCGAAGCGCGGCACAGGCTCGCGGCGAATTCGCTGCCGGGCGGCAATACGCGTGGTGTCTTGTATTACAAACCCTTCCCCGTGACATTGGTCGGGGGCAAGGGTTGCATGGTGACTGATCTGGACGGCCACACCTATGTTGACCTCATTTCCGAATATACTGCGGGGCTGTATGGTCATTCAGACCCGGTGATTGCAGCCGCACTCATTGAGGCGGTAAAGGGTGGCACGGCGCTGGGCGCGCCCAACACCTTCGAGGCCCGCTATGGCGCAGCACTGATTGAGCGGTTCCCGGCACTCGAACGGGTGCGGTTTTGCAATTCGGGAACTGAGGCCAACATCATGGCCATTTCGGCGGCGCGGGCGATCACGGGGCGGTCAAAAGTCATGGTGTTTCGCGAGGGTTACCATGGCGGAGTATTGACATTTGCCCATGGTGGATCACCGCTCAACCTGCCGTTTCCCTATGTTTTTGCCGACTACAATGACGTTGCCGGAACTTGCGCCCTCATTGCCGAGCATGGGCCTGACCTGGCGGTGGTCATTCTCGAACAGATGATGGGTGGTGGCGGCTGCATTCCCGCAACGCCCGCATTTCTCGAAAGCCTGCGGAGCGCCACGCAAGACGTTGGGGCCCTGTTGATATTTGATGAAGTCATGACATCGCGGTTGCATTACCGCGGGCTGCACGGGGCGCACGGCATAAATCCGGACTTCGTGACCCTTGGCAAATATCTTGGCGGCGGTGCAAGTTTCGGCTGCTTTGGCGGGCGGGCAGACCTGATGGACCGCTTTGATCCCTCAAGCCCAAAAGGATTTTCCCATGGCGGCACGTTCAATAACAATATCCTGAGCATGATGGGTGGGTTTGCCGGGTTCACCCAAGTGCTGACGCAGGAGGCCGTCGCCCGCGTCAACCAGGTGGGCGACAGCCTGCGCCATGATATGAACAGGGCGATAAAACGGCAGGGGATCGCGGCAACTGTGATCGGCCGGGGCTCGCTCATGAATTTGCATTTTGTGGCCGGGCCGGTTTCCACGCCTGCCGATTTGGAAGGTAGCGATTCCCGGTTGATGAGTCTTTGGCAACTTGAGATGTTGTTGCGCGGCTACCACGTGACGCCACGCGGCATGCTGGCGCTATCCCTGCCGTTTGACCAGAAAAATGCGGATGATTTCGTCGACGTCTTTGACGACTTCCTGGCGATCCACCGGCATATCCTGCCGCGCGCTGCGTAACCCGTTTCTGGAGTTGCCCTGATTAGGGCGGAGCTGTACAGTTTTTCCCATGTCATATGCAAAACTTGATGAACTTGGCCGGAAACTGGAAGCCCTTGAACATGCACAATCCATGCTGAGCGTGGATGAGGCCGTGCAGATGCCGTTGGGCGGTGGCGAAAAACGGGCGGAAGCCATGGGCATGCTGGCTGGCATGTTCCACGGGTTGGCGACGGCACCTCACATTGCCGACTGGATCGTGGCGGCCGAACATGAAACCTTGAACGAGATGCAGCGGGCGGCTTTGCGTGAATTCTCCCGGGTTTACCAGAACATGACATGCCTTTCGGCAGAGTTTGTCGAGCGGCAGGTGGGAGCCCAGGTCCGCTCGCAACAGCTGTGGCGGCAGTTGCGGCCCACGGGGGACTGGAAGGGATTTCTGCCAGCATTCGAAGGCATCGTTGCCATGGTGCGGGAAGAAGCGGGTCTCCGGTCAGGCGTGCTCGGACTATCGCCCTATGATGCGATGATCGAACAATATGACCCGGGCAACCGGGTTGCCGATATTGAGCCCATTTTTTCCGAACTGAAGATCTTCCTCAGGGATTTTGTGCCGCGCGCCGTTGATCACCAGAAGGGGCGGAAGCTGAAGCCCCTGAAGGGACCCTTTGCAATTGAAAAGCAGAAGGCGCTTGGCCTTTCCATGATGCGGGCGATTGGCTTCGATTTTGACCATGGGCGGCTCGATATTTCGCACCATCCGTTTTGTGGCGGCGTGCCGTCAGACGTGCGTATGACAACGCGCTACGAGACTGGTGATTTTCTCTCGGCCCTCATGGGTATTTTGCATGAAACGGGGCACGGCCTTTATGAGCAGGGGTTGCCCAAGGACTGGTCGCACTGGCAGGTAGGCCGGGCGCGGGGCATGGCCATGCATGAAAGCCAAAGCCTGTTTGTGGATAAGCAGATTGCCCGCAGTGCCGAGTTCTGGGAATGGGC